>JBIIMD010000035.1:0-10114 GCA_044232525.1 Candidatus Nanopelagicales bacterium
TAGCCGCACTTGGTGTTGCCGCAGTCTTGGTACGCCAAGTTTTGGCAGCAGACGAAGGCACCGACAGCATGAAGAAGATTGCGTTAGCAATCCAGGAAGGCGCTTCGGCTTATCTAAACCGACAGTTCCGCACGCTTGCGATTTTCGCAGTTCTGGTTTTCTTCTTGTTGTTCCTACTTCCAGCTGAAACTCAGAACGAGCGCATTGGTCGTTCCTTGTTCTTCTTGGTTGGTGCAGTCTTTTCCGGCATCACTGGCTACATGGGTATGTGGCTAGCTGTTCGCGGAAATGTTCGCGTAGCTAATGCTGCAAACACATCTGGCGAACAAGAAGCAATGAAGATCGCTTTCCGCACCGGTGGTGTGGCAGGCATGTTCACCGTAGGTCTTGGTTTGTTCGGTGCCGCAATCGTTGTATTGGTTTACAAGGGTGAAGCTCCGAAGGTTCTTGAAGGCTTCGGCTTCGGTGCCGCACTGCTTGCAATGTTCATGCGTGTTGGTGGCGGTATCTTTACCAAGGCCGCTGACGTCGGCGCCGACCTTGTTGGAAAAGTTGAACAAGGTATTCCAGAAGATGATCCTCGTAACGCAGCAACTATCGCAGACAACGTTGGCGACAACGTAGGTGACTGTGCTGGTATGGCTGCGGACTTATTCGAGTCATACGCAGTAACACTTGTTGCAGCATTGATTTTGGGTAAGGCGGCATTTGGTGAAATCGGTTTGGTATTCCCACTTGTCGTTCCTGCTATCGGTGTCATCACCGCAGTAGTTGGAATCTTTGCCGTAACACCACGCGCTGGCGATCGTTCCGGAATGAGCGCGATCAATCGTGGCTTCTTCCTGTCCGCTGTTATCAGTGCAGTGTTAGTAGCTTTGGCTGCTTACCAATTCTTGCCAGCCACACTTGGTGAACTACAAGCAGTTGCAGACCCAACCTTTGGTTTGGCGGAAGGTGTTTCAGTTAACCCTCGTCACATGGCAATCGGAGCGGTACTTATCGGTATCGTCTTGGCAGCTGCAATTCAGCAATTAACCGGGTATTTCACAGAAACCAACCGCAAGCCAGTTGATGACGTTTCCAAGTCATCTCTAACTGGTCCAGCAACCGTAATTCTTGCTGGTATCTCACTTGGCTTGGAATCTGCTGTTTACTCCGCACTACTAATTGGTGCTGCGCTTTATGGTGCATACCTACTTGGTGGCGCATCCGTAATTCTTGGATTGTTCGCTATCGCACTTGCCGGCACTGGTTTGCTAACAACTGTTGGTGTCATCGTTTCGATGGACACCTTCGGTCCAGTTTCTGACAACGCTCAAGGTATTGCAGAAATGTCTGGCGACGTTCACGGTGAAGGCGCTCAGGTTCTAACCAACCTTGACGCAGTTGGTAACACAACTAAGGCGATCACCAAGGGCATTGCAATTGCGACCGCAGTGTTTGCTGCAACAGCATTGTTCGGAGCATTCCGCGACACAGTAACTAATGCCGCAAAGGAATTCACCACAAGTGATTTGCAGTACACCGGAACTCTAGACATCTCTAACCCAGCAAACCTATTCGGTTTGTTGATTGGTGCTGCAGTTGTATTCATGTTCAGCGGACTTGCCATTAACGCAGTTTCCCGCGCAGCCGGTTCGGTGATCTTCGAAGTTCGCCGCCAGTTCCGCGAGAAGCCAGGCATCATGGCTGGAACTGAACTTCCGGATTACAGCCGCGTCGTTGACATCGTGACAAAGGATTCTTTGCGCGAACTAACAACACCAGGTCTCCTTGCAATCTTGACTCCGATTGCAGTTGGTTTCGGTCTAGGTATTGGCGCCCTTGGTTCCTTCCTTGCCGGCACAATTGCAACCGGAACTTTGATGGCAGTATTCCTTTCCAACTCCGGTGGAGCTTGGGATAACGCGAAGAAGTTCGTCGAAGATGGACACTTCGGTGGCAAGGGCTCAGAAGCTCACGCTGCAACTGTTATCGGTGACACTGTTGGTGACCCATTCAAGGACACTGCAGGACCTGCAATCAACCCATTGCTTAAGGTAATGAACTTGGTTGCATTGCTAATTGCTCCGGCTGTTGTTGTTATGACTCTTGAAGACAATGATGTGATGCGCATTGGCTTGGCACTTGCTGCTACAGCTGTGATCATCGTTTCGGTCATCAGTTCCAAGCGTCGACCAATCGCAGTTGGCGAAGAGGCAATGGCCAGCTAACAGCTAAATTACTAAGAGAACCCCAGCCTTGCGGTTGGGGTTCTCTTTTTGTCCAAATACCTATGGGATTAAAGGGAAAAGGCGATGATCCACAGGGGGTTGCGACTCGCGGAACAGACTCGCCAGTTTGACAATGCCCCTAGGCGATAAGGCACACTCTTGCGAGATAGCGCTTTGACTCTATATATAGAGTCTTTTGCATTTGCCGAAGGGAATCCTTTTGTCGACAACACGCCGTTTGGTTATCGTCGAATCTCCAGCCAAGGCCAAAACCATTCAAAAATACCTTGGCCCAGGTTACGAAGTGACTGCATCTGTTGGTCACGTTCGCGACCTTCCTGAGCGCGCTGTCGATGTGCCGGCTGAAATCAAGAAGCAGCCTTGGGGCCGAATGGCAATTGATGTTGAGGATGACTTCACTCCTTACTACGTCGTAAGTTCCAAAAAGAAGGACAAGGTAACTGAGCTTAAGCGGATGCTTGCTGACGCTGATGAACTATTGCTTGCAACTGACGAGGACCGTGAAGGTGAAGCAATCGCTTGGCACCTGATGGAAATCCTTCGACCAAAAGTTCCAGTGCGCCGAATGGTGTTCCACGAAATTACTCCGGAAGCAATTAAGCACGCGGCTGAATCAACTCGCGATCTTGATATGCAACTTGTTGACGCGCAAGAAACTCGTCGCCTTATCGACCGCCTCTATGGCTTCGAAGTTTCCCCAGTGCTTTGGCGCAAAGTTCAAGCTGGACTTTCAGCAGGTCGAGTTCAGTCAGTTGCTACTCGATTGATCGTTGAAAAGGAACGTGAGCGCATTGCTTACAAGCGCGCGTCTTACTGGGACATCGAAGGAACTTTTGATCCACAATTTTTCAGTGCAAACTTAGTTGCCGTTGATGGCAAAAAGATTGCCCAAGGTAAAGACTTTGATTCCTTGGCGCAGTTAAAAGATGCCAGCATTGTGCATCTTGATGAAGTAACTGCAAAAAGCTTGTGCACTTCATTAAGTAATGCAAAGTTTGAAGTTCGCTCAGTTGATGATCGTCCATACTCAAGCAAACCAAAAGCGCCATTCATGACTTCAACAATGCAACAAGCTGCATCAGGTCGTTTGAAGTGGGGAGCGCAGCGCACTATGCGTGTTGCGCAAGCCTTGTATGAACGCGGTTACATAACTTACATGCGTACTGACTCAACAACACTTTCTGATACTGCATTAAATGCTGCGCGCAAACAAGCTGCAGAACTTTACGGAAGCGATCACGTTTCCGAAGCACCACGTCGTTACGATCGCAAAGTTAAGAATGCCCAAGAAGCACACGAAGCAATTCGTCCAGCTGGAGATGTGTTCCGTACACCAGCTGAAGTTGCCGGTGAATTAGTTGGCGATGAGTTCGCACTGTATGACTTGATTTGGAAGCGCACAGTTGCCAGTCAGATGGCAGATGCCAAGGGAACCACTGCAACTATCCGCATTGGTGCAACCAGTGGCGATGGTCGCGACGCTGAATTCTCAGCAAGTGGAACAGTTATTACTTTCCGTGGACACATGGCTGCTTACGATGATGCCGACGAAGATCAAGATGAAAAGAACGAGGCTCGTCGTCTGCCAGCACTAAAGGTTGGAGATTCGGTAACTGCAGTTTCATTGGAACCAAGTGGTCACTCGACAAATCCGCCAGCTCGTTACACCGAAGCCACTTTGGTGCAAAAGCTTGAAGAACTTGGTATTGGTCGACCTTCAACTTATGCAGCAATCGTAAGTCGCATTATTGATCAGGGTTATGTGTGGAAGCGCGGTAGCGCATTAGTTCCGCACTTCCTAGCATTCACAGTTACCCGTTTGATGGAAGAAAACTTCACGCAACTTGTTGACTACGACTTCACTGCTTCACTTGAAGAAGTGCTGGATGAAGTTGCCAACGGCGAACAAGGCAGGTTAGAAGTTCTAAAGCGTTTCTATTTTGGCGAAAAAACTGAAGGCTCGATTTTCCCAGGCTTAGCTCCATTGGTTTCGGTATATGGAGACATCGATGCCCGAGCAATGGCATCACTTCCAATTGAAGGTCACGAAGGAATCATTCGCGTTGGCAAGTATGGTCCTTACTTAGAGCGTGGCGAAGGCGAAACTTTGCAGCGCGCAAACATCCCACAGGATCTTGCGCCCGATGAAATGACCGCAGAAAAAGCCGAAGAGCTTTTCAACGCTCCATCAGGTGAACGTGAACTCGGTGTTGATCCAGAAACTGAGCGCGTAATCATGGCGAAGACTGGACGTTATGGTCCGTACTTCACTGAAGTCTTGCCAGAAGGTTCACCTAAGAAGGAAAAGCCTCGTACTGCATCACTGTTCTCAACTATGGATGTTGAAGAGGTTTCGCTTGATGATGCACTCCGGATGTTTACCTTGCCGCGTGAAATCGGTTTAGATCCGACTGAAGGTGAGCCAATCACTTCGCAGAACGGTCGTTATGGTCCGTACTTGTTAAAGGGTAAAGACTCCCGCACTTTGCCAGACGAAGAATCAATCTTTAGTTGCACACTCGAAGAAGCACTCGCGCTATTTGCGCAGCCAAAACTTCGTCGCGGCCGGGGACAGGCAGCTGGCCCACTAAAGGTTGTCGGCGTTGACCCATCGACTCAAAAAGAAGTTGTGGTTCGTGAAGGACGCTTTGGTATCTACATAACTGATGGTGAAACTAACGCTTCACTTCGTGGTGGCGATTCAGTCGAGACAATTTCGATTGAGCGCGCATCTGACTTGTTAGCTGAACGTCGCGCAGCTGGTCCATCTGTAAAGAAGCCAGCAGCACGCAAGGCAGCAGCCAAAAAAGCACCAGCCAAGAAAAAGGCAACTGCTAAAAAGAAGGCTGCCAAGAAAACTGTCGGAACTACAAAAGTAATTAGTGGCGCTGCAGCCAAGAAGGCTGCTGCAAAAACTAAGACTGGTGTAGGTTCAGCGCCTGTCGAATCTGACGTCACACCAGTTGGCTAGAGTTTGAATCGTGACTACAGGACTGTTTATTGCAATTGAAGGCGGTGAAGGCGCTGGAAAATCTACTCATTCAAAGCGACTTGCTGAATACTTGGAGTCACTCGGGCACGAAGTAGTTCTAACGCGCGAGCCTGGTGGCACTCCAACTGCCGAAAAGATCCGAAATATTTTGTTGGATCCGGAAATCACGGACATGCCAGATCACACTGAAGCATTGTTGTTTGCAGCTTCACGCGCTGATCATGCAGCCAACTTAATCCGACCAGCCCTAGAACGTGGGGCCACTGTTATATGTGATCGTTACTTCGATTCATCCGTTGCCTATCAAGGTTTTTCTCGCGGACTTGGCGCTGACAAGATTCGGGACTTAAGTCTTTGGGCAACTGGAAACTTGATTCCAGACTTTACGATTTACTTGGATGTCCCGCATGAAGCAGCGGAACAACGCATGGATGGCACTGATCGAATGGAGATTCAATCTCGCGATTTCCATGAAGCCGTGCACCAAGCCTTCCGCGACATCGCAGCGGCTTCGCCTTATGCAAATGTTGTTATTGATGCGACTGCACCTAAAGATGATGTGGCAGCAGCTGTGCGAGTAGCTATTGACGGAGTACTTGCAGCACGATGAATGTTTTTGATTCCTTGATTGGTCAAGAGCATGCTGTTGAAGAAATGAAGCACGCTGCAACTGATGCTGCAAAAGTAGCGGTCGGTGAACGAGGCGATGCCATGACACATGCTTGGCTAATCACCGGTCCACCAGGAAGTGGTCGCAGCACACTCGCACTTTCATTCGCGGCATCACTCATCTGCCCTAATGGTGGTTGTGGCGAATGTGTTGACTGTCGTAATGTTGCTGCTGGCGTTCACCCAGATGTTGAACACATCGTGCCGGAAGGTGTGATCTACAAAGTGGAGGCAGCGCGAGACCTAATTGAACGCGCCTCACTGTTACCAACGCGTTCACCATGGCATGTGATTGTTGTGGAAGACGTAGATCGCTTTCGTATCGACGCAGCTTCGACTTTGCTTAAGTCCTTAGAGGAACCACCACCAGCAACAGTATGGCTACTGTGCGCCCCAACGGTTGATGATGTCTTCCCCACAATTCGTAGCCGTTGCCGTCACGTTGCATTAACTTCACCGACGTTCACTGCTATATCGCAGCAGTTAACTGCGCGCTTTGGCATTGATCCAGCTATGGCAGCTTGGGCAACTAGAGCTGCGCAAGGTCACATTGGTCGAGCTCGAGCACTTGCCACGGATGAAAACGTACGACTGCGTCGCAAACAAATCTTGGACATCCCAACAAATCTTCGAGTTGTCAGCTCGTGTTTTGATCAGGCAAACAAAATCGTTGCCAGCGCAAATGCTGACGCAGATGCCATCGTAACACCACTGGATCAAGAAGATGATCAAGATATTCGCACCGCCTTTGGCGAAGGTGCTGAAGGTAAAGGCCTAAAGACTGTTGAACGACAGATGAAGAGTGCGCTCAAAGATTTGGATGATCGTGCAAAGTCTCGCCGCCGCCGAGTCCTTAGTGATCAGTACGATCGTGTTTTATTGGACCTCACTGGCTACTACCGAGATGTATTAGTTATTCAATCAGGTGCAGGAGTTGAGTTAGTTAATGAAGAGTTGCGTGAATCTATAGAGCGTGTAGCAAACGTTGATGATGAATCAGCAACCTTGCGAAGAATTGCTGCAATTACCGAAGCACGCGATCAAATAGTTGCAAATGTGAATCCACTAAATGCATTTGAATCGTTATTGGTAAGCCTGCGAGATCCACGGCTTACCGCAATAGTCGGATAGTTTCGCAATCTTCTAACTGTGGTTTAAGGTCAATGTAGATACTATTTGGGAGCATTCTTGCGGAAATTTCTAGTCATTGTCCTTGCAATCTTTGTTGGCATTATTGGAACTCTTAGTTATCAAATCGCTCAAGTGGACCCTATTGACTCCAATTCACCAGGACCGAGTGTAAGTCCATCGGTACCAGAAGGTGATGGCCTTGACGGATACTATTCCCAGCAACTTGAATGGTCAGACTGTTCTGACGATTTTGAGTGTGCGAAATTTAATGTGCCAATTGACTATGCGAATCCGACAACTGGAGCAATGCAAATTTCAGCCATTAGAAAACTTGCAACTGGGTCATCTCAGGGTTCTTTGATTCTTAATCCAGGTGGACCAGGTGGTTCTGGAATTGAATACACAACGTATGCGGAATATGTAGTTAGTGATACTTTGCGTGAAAACTTTGACATTGTTGGTTTTGATCCACGAGGCGTTGGGGAAAGTACGCCAGTTGAATGTTTGAATGATGAGCAAACTGAGGAATACATAGCTCTCGACGGCTCACCCGATGATCAAACGGAAATTGATCAAGCTCAAGAAATGGCTAAACTTTTTGGACAGACTTGTGCATCCAACTCTCCAGATATCTTTCAGTTTGTTGACACTGTGAGCGCAACTAGAGACATTGACATCTTGCGGGCACTGTTGGGTGACGAAAAGTTGAATTGGCTCGGAAAGAGTTACGGCACTTTTCTAGGTGCAACATATGCTGACCTATTCCCAGACCGAGTAGGTCGGATGTTGCTAGATGGTGCAATAGATCCAACTCTGACCAACGAACAGCTTTCATATGGCCAGGCTTTAGGCTTTGAACTTGCGCTTGAAAGATTTGTTGATGACTGCTCCACAAAATCTGATTGCCCACTCTCAGCAAGTGACGCATCGGGAGTTTCTGAAGTTGGAGACTTGCTAATTGAATTAGATGCCAATCCAGTAACCCTCGATGATGGTCGCTTATTCACTCAAGCAATGGGAACTTTGGGTGTTGTTGGTTCGCTGTATGACAAGCAATACGGTTGGCCAGAGTTGCGCACCAACCTAGGTCTTGCTTTTGATGGTGAGTACTCAGGTCTAGCTTCCAGCGTCGACTTTTATACCGGCCGACAATCCGATGGCAGCTTTAAAGACAATTCCAACGACGCTATTGCAGCAGTAAATTGTCTAGATCGCCCAGATCGGGCCACAACTGAACAAACTGTTGCTCTTGCAAGTGAGTGGAAGATTGCTGCACCAAACTTTGGTGAGTACTTGGCTTGGAGCAACATAAGTTGCAGTTATTGGCAGGCCGAAGCCACTGGTGTTCCCAAAGAAATTACAGCACCTGGAACTCCTACAATTTTGGTTGTTGGAACTGTGAATGACCCTGCAACTCCATATGCGTGGAGTCAGGCGTTGGCATCGCAACTCTCAAGTGGTGTTTTGCTGACATTAGATGGGGATGGGCATACTGCTTACTACCAAGGATCAAAGTGCATTGATGAAATAGTCGATAACTTCTACTTAACTGGGGAAGCCGAAGATGGAGTTACTTGCACCGATGGTCCATAACTTAAGTGCATTAGAATTGATTAAGTGTCCAGCGAAATTGGAAGCGAATTTATGGAAACCGAACTAGAAACTAGAAGCTATCGCCAGACTGCCTGGATTCTTGTAGTCGGTGGAATCATTGGGATCTTTGCTTCAATTGAATTGATAATTCAAAAGATTGCAGTCCTTAGCAATCCAGACTTCGTGCCTAACTGTGACATCAATCCTGTGCTTTCCTGCGGTTCAGTCATCAGTACTGAACAAGCATCACTATTCGGATTCCCAAATCCAGTTCTGGGTGTAATCGGTTTCACCATTGTCATTATGTTTGGCGCCTTATTGTTTACAGACGTTGAATTGCCACGGTCAATGTGGCTTGGACTAAATCTTGGTGCGCTGGCAGGAATGGTATTTGTCATTTGGTTAGTCAGCCAAAGCCTTTATGTAATTGGTGCGCTTTGTCCATGGTGCATGGTGGTTTGGGCGGTAACGATCCCAATTTTCTGGCAGGTAACAACTGACAATCTTGCCACCGAACGCTTAAGTCTTGGAAAATCAATGTCCGAGATAATTGTTACTCTGAAGTGGATTCTTATCGGAGCGACTTACCTAATCATCATGGCTTTGATTTTTGTTCGTTGGCAAGACTTCTGGCTTAAGTAGCAAATAGCTTTCCTCGCATGACAGATTATGTAAAGCCGCTTCGAACTAAGTTTGAAAAAGTAGCTGACAAAGAAGTTGCAGATGGCGCCGCTGCCTACATGCGAAACCAGTTTGAATTCCTGGGAATCAAAACCCCTTTGCGACGTGAATTGGCCAAGGACTTAGTTAGTCAATCCAAAGATTTTTCGGAACGTGAACTAGTTGCTTTATGTAAAGAACTCTGGGCTCAACCAGAGCGAGAGTTTCAATATGTTGCGTGCGACATATTGGCTAAGAACGCCAAGCGGCTTTCGCCTAGTTATGTAAAACGAGACGCGAAATGGTTCATTACAAATAGGTCTTGGTGGGATTCAGTGGATTCGATTCGAACCTCAGTAGAGGTAGTTGTGGCCGCAAATCCAGAACTTGAAGCGACCATGTTTGAGTGGATTAAGAGTAAGAACATTTGGCTAGTGCGGTCAGCCTTGATCCATCAACTGACACTTAGAGACAAAACTAATAGCACTCGACTTTTTGCCCTATGTGAATTGAAGGCCGAAGAAAATGAATTCTTTGTTGCCAAGGCAATCGGCTGGGCACTTCGCAGTTATTCCTATGTAGATCCAAGAGCAGTAAAGAAATTCGTTAAGGATCATCCGGGGTTAACGCCCCTTGCAAAGCGTGAGGGAATGAAGGCAATCAACCGAAAATCCGCTTCTTAAGTTTCGATTAGAATGACAAAGTTGCTCATGCGACAAGCCACCTTAGCTCAGGGGTAGAGCAACGCACTCGTAATGCGTAGGCCGTCAGTTCAAATCTGACAGGTGGCTCTGGCAGGTAGCTCTGAATCAGAGATTCTTCTGAAAGAACTCCA
>JBIIMD010000110.1:0-2894 GCA_044232525.1 Candidatus Nanopelagicales bacterium
TGCACCCTCATCATCTGTGGTTCCATCCGCAGAAAACTTGGTAATTGAGGCATTGATAGTCGCGCCAAGAGGTGTAGGCCAAGCTCTTAGCGCATGCGCAACAACTCGAATCTGAAGCAAGGTGGTAGCAGTTGCCTGCCAACCGTAAGCAACTGAGATACATCCAACAGCCATGCCGTCAAGATAAACCCGTGGACCTTCACGGAGATCTTCGATGTAATCCAAGGCATTCTTGATCATGCCCGACATGCCACCGTGGTAACCAGGAGTGCTGATGATTAAGCCATCAGCTGCCGCGACAGCCTCAAGAAACTTCTTGGCATTATCGCTGCGATCTGGAGTTTCAGTGTCATAGATCGGGAACATCAAATCCCGACTAGTTATATAGGTAACTTTTGCGCCTGCGCCTTCAGCTCCGCGACCTGCAACTCGAAGTGCTTGCTCGCTTGACGAACCAGGACGGGTACTGCCACCAATTGCCAAAATGTTGATTGTCATGATTTATGCTCCTGACTTTCCGGCAGCTACCCAGCCAGCAACTTGCGCTAACTGACGACCTTGCACGAAGCAGGCCTTAAGTGAATCTTCATCTGGCACTGATCCTTTTCGGGATACATGTGATGCACCATATGGATTTCCTGAAACTTTGCTTACGTGCTCGTCGCCATATCCAAGCGGCATGATCAACGAACCCCAGTGGTAAAAATGGTTGTTGATAGCCAAGGTTGTTGACTCTAGGCCGCCATGAGCAGTCGACGCTGTTGTGAATGCCGTGCCAACTGTGTTAACAAGTGCGCCTTTAAACCAAAGTCCACCAGTTGTGTCTAGGAAAGACTTCAACTGGGAAGCTGGTCCACCGAATCGAGTTGGACTGCCAAGTGCAATGCCGTCGGCCCACTCCAAATCATCAAGGGTTGCAACTGGTTCATTAGCCATCTCATCAAAATGTGCTTGCCATTTTGGATTACTGGCAATTGCCTCAGCCGGAGCAGTCTCAATAACGCGGCGAACTCGAACTTCGGCGCCAACGCTTGCTGCACCTTCACCAATGGCATTAGCCATGGCTGCAATGTTTCCAGTTGCTGAGTAATAGACGATTGCAATATTTGTCATTTTGCTTCCTTCGCTGGGAATTGGCCAGCACGGCCAAGTAGTGCCGGGGCATCTTTTTCAAGTGCCTTAGACAACCATGATGCCGTACTTACCAATGCGTCGTGGTTTAGGCCTGTGCTCACGCCCGACCTTTCAAGCATGTAGTTCAAATCTTCAGTTGCAATGTTGCCAGTTGCATTAGGTGCGAATGGACAGCCACCAAATCCACCAACACTGCTATCAAAACCAACAACGCCAGCTTCGAGACCAGCAAGAGCATTCGCGTATCCATTATTGCGGGTGTTGTGTAGATGCAAACGAATTGGTTCAGTAGCAAAGCGCTCTCGCACTGCATTAGCAAGTGCGCGCACCTGCCATGGCACGCCAACACCGATTGTGTCCGCTAAACCAATCTCTGCCAGATTGAGTCCAACCATGCCATCGAGTACTCGAGCTACCTGATCGGTGGGAACTTCGCCGGCAAACGGACATCCAAATGCCACGGCAACGGTCATAGATAGCGGAATGTTTTCGTCCTTGCAAACATCTGAAACTTCTTTGGCCAAAACCAACATTTCAGCCACTGTTACATTTTGATTGGCCAGACTCATTTCGTCAGTGCCGGGAATTACCAAATGAACTTCATCAACCTTGCTATCAAGGGCGCGATCTAGGCCTTTGCGATTGAGAATTAAGCCAGAGTAAGAAACGCCGTTGTCGCGAGGAAGTCCTGCCATAACATCTTCAGCATTTGCCATCTGCGGCACTCGAGTTGGGTGGACAAATGCCACAGCCTCGATGCGCTTGGCACCGGCGTTGCCCAATTGGGTGATCAGATCGATGCGCTGGTCCACGGAAAGTGGGATTTTCTCATTTTGAAGGCCGTCCCTGGGAGAGACTTCAATAATGGAAATATCGCTTCGTGGAGTGGGTATTGTGGCGGTCATAGGGCTATTCTCGTACGAGATGGTATACAAGTCCACCCGAATGCAAAACCAAGTTTGCCTGATTTATCGGGTTTTTTTAGAATTGTGGTAGCGCGAATGCCATTCTTTGTATACAAATAGAGCAGCCCATCGAAAAGGATTAATTGTGACTGGACCACTAAGTGACCTGCGACTTGTCGAATTAGGTCAATTACTTGCCGGACCTTACTGTGGCCAGCTCTTGGGTGACTATGGCGCAGAAGTCATCAAGATTGAAGATCCAAAGCGTGGGGACCCACTTCGTGACTGGGGACAAGAAAAGGCTCACGGCAAATCTTTGTGGTGGCCAATTGCTGCTCGTAACAAGAAGTGTGTGACCGCTGACCTGCGGACCCCTGAGGGTCAACAGATCGTAAAGGAACTTGTCGAGCAGTCAGACATGCTGTTGGAAAACTTCCGACCAGGAACACTTGAGCGCTGGGGACTTGGTTATGACGTTTTGTCCAAGATCAATCCTGGCTTGATCTTGATTCGTGTTAGTGGCTACGGACAAACCGGACCATACGCGCCGCGTCCAGGATATGCATCTGTTGGTGAAGCGATGGGCGGACTTCGCTATGTGATTGGTGAACCAGATCGCATGCCAGCTCGTGCGGGTATTTCACTTGGTGATTCCTTGGCTGCAACATTTGCAACGCTTGGCGCATTGGCTGCGCTTCACTCAAAGGAAAAGACTGGCAAGGGCCAGGTAATTGATGCTTCGATTTATGAATCTGTAATGGCGTACATGGAGTCATTAATTCCAGAGTGGGCAATTGGTGGATACCAACGCGAGCGCACTGGTTCAGTTTTGCCAAAGATCACTCCAAGCAATGT
>JBIIMD010000111.1:0-2889 GCA_044232525.1 Candidatus Nanopelagicales bacterium
AAGCAAACTTAATTGCTGGCAGAAATCCAAAGTACGTTCAGATTCCTACCGCGGCTGCCCCGGAAGGTGAATCTTCCCTGCACCACTGGATCACATTGGGTAAGGCACAAGCTGAGCGAATTGGCGTAGAGGCAGTTTCAGTTATTGCCCATGATCGTAATGATGCTGATGATCCAAGACTTGTAGAACTGGTTAAGGGTGCTGGGCTGATTTACCTCTCAGGCGGCAATCCCACTTTCTTGGCGAACACTTTGCGAGAGACTTTACTTTGGAAAGAAATTGAAACTACTTGGAGAGATGGCGCAGCTCTTGCTGGTTGTAGCGCAGGTGCGATGGCATTGGCAGATCACATTCCAGCGTTGCGATTACCAACTCACAGTGCGACTAACGGACTTGGTTTATTGCCTCATATTCGAGTCCTGCCACATTTCGACAAGATGTTTGCTCGATTGCCCGACTTTATGACCAGGTTTATGAAGGTGCCAGACGGCGTAAGTGTTGTTGGAATTGATGAAGATACTGCAGTTGTCGGCGGGCCATTTGAATGGGAAGTTCAAGGACGTCAGTCAGCTTGGTTGTTTATTGATGGCCACCGCAAGGAATTCAAGTCTGGTCAGACTTTAGTTACTCCGAAGATTTAGCTATACGGATGACTTGCGGAACATCACATCTGTATCCCAATGCGCAAAGCCTAGGGATTCATAAAGCGAAATCGCCGCCTGGTTGTCAGCATCAACGTAAAGCATTGCTGCAGGTAAGCCTTTTGAGCGAAGGTGCTCAAGACCTCTGACGCTTAGTAACTTGGCTAAACCGGCACCGCGCAGATCTGGCGAAACGCCAAGCACGTAAATTTCACCAATTTCGGAGTGCCCATGGCTTCCCGCACCACCATGAACTTTGGTCCAGTGGTAGCCGACCATAACTTCGGATCCCGATTGATTTTGGGTAGCAACCAAGAAGCCTGAAGGATCGAACCATTGCTCAGACATTCGCACTGCTAGATCTTGGGAAGACATCCGACCCTGTTCTGGATGGTCGGCAAACACTTTGGCATTAAGCGCTAACCAGGTTTGTTCGTCTTTACCAACTTCAAACGCTCGAATTGTGACGCCAGCAATGTCACTTGCCTTAGGCAGAGGCGCAAAAAGTGAGCGACGCATTTGCCAAAGTTCTCGAGTTTTTGCAAAACCAAGCTTCGCGGCCAAACTGTAAGCACTTGTTAATTCCCCATGCGCCCAAAGTCTCATTCGTGGATCATCAGACTTTGCGATAGCAGTTTCTACTAAAGCTCGACCGACACCTTGCCTTCGATTTTCTGGGTGCACTACAACTTCAACAACCGAACCTGCCACCGCATCGGTTTGATCTAGGTGTAGGTAGCCAATAATCTTTCCGGAGTCAGATGTTGCAACTAAATGTTCATCTGCATCGTCGCCACCATGGTGCAAGTGAATCAAGACATGTTCAGAAAGTGGAGCCATCTCATCGATTGCCGCAGCAGCAAATGCAAGCTGCATGACTTCTTCAGTTTGAATTTCAGATAACCGAGTTAATGCCGAGACTTTAAATGACATAGATCAGACAAGTACTTCGTGGGACTCGGCAACAGGTGAAGTGACATATCGATAACCAACATTGCGTACGGTTCCAATTAGGTTTTCGTTTTCTGGGCCAAGTTTGGCGCGTAGACGTCGCACGTGTACATCAACAGTTCTAGTTCCACCGAAGTAGTCGTATCCCCAAACTTCGCGAAGCAATTGATCACGGGAAAAAACTCGACCTGGATGTTGAGCCAAAAACTTAAGCAACTCAAATTCTTTGAAAGTTAAATCCAAAGTTCGGCCGCGAAGTTTTGCAGAATACGAAGACTCGTCAATTGAAAGTTCGCCGGCTTTGATTTCGTTAGAAGATTCAAAACCGTTTGGTGTTTCAACTTTGGTTGTTGCCAGACGAATTCGAACTTCAATTTCTGCTGGGCTGGCGTCAACTAATAGAACATCTGTCAAACCCCACTCGTGGTTCACTGCAGCCAAGCCGCCTTCAGTGGTAATCAGAATTACAGGAGAAGTATTTCCAGTCGTTTCCAACAGTCGACACAAGCTGCGAACTGCAGGCAAGTCGGTCCGGCCATCAATCAAGATGACATCAACTTCTGGCGCGGTGATTAAAGCCGTTGGTTCTGGCGACATTACCTTTATATGGTGGCTCAGTAATTCAAGGCCAGGCAGGACTGCGCTAGACGGAGTAAGCGCGCGGGTGAGTAAAAGAACCTGTGCCATGCCTTCACCTACTTATATACCTACTTTGCATAAGTCTAGAGCAGAACTAAATGGGGATTATTTGGCTTGATTTAACTAAAGAATTTAGCCATTAACCAAGTCTGCGACTGCAGCTGTTAACTCTGCCTTCTTGGGAACCCCGGTCGCCCTAAAGTGCACAGTTCCGGCTTTGTCGATGATCAAAGTCGTTGGTGTTCTTGAAATGCCATATGTCTTGACCAAATCCATATGCTCAACAACGTCTAGCTCAATGTGACAGATTGCCGGGAAGCTATTGGTTACCTCTTCTAGAACTTTGTTTGTGACGCGGCAAGGCTGGCAATACTCAGAAGAGAACTGCAGGAATGTCACCTGTGGTGGGTGGTCATGATTCAAGTGAAGGTGCTCGATCAGACCTTGTTGTGGTGGAACAACCTGAGCCCGTAACTTCCCGTCACTAACTTTCCGGTAGATACCAAAGGCTGCGGAGAGCACAAGTACGGCAAGCAACACATAGCCACCAGTACCCATTGCCACTCCTTATAAATCAACCCTTCTGAACTTAGGTGAAACTTGGAATTTCGCCAACTTGAGTGCCTACTGCGAGGCTTTTGCAATAACTAGTTACGAG
>JBIIMD010000036.1:0-10052 GCA_044232525.1 Candidatus Nanopelagicales bacterium
AGCTACGGTTTCGCGAACGAATTCGTATGCGCGGTCAATGTAAGCAAGTGACTGCTGCAAATCGATGATGTAAATGCCATTGCGCTCAGTGAAAATAAAACGCTTCATTTTTGGGTTCCAGCGGCGGGTCTGGTGTCCGAAGTGAACACCGTTTTCCAGCAGCTGTCGCGTCGATACGACGGCCATGGTTGTACTCCTATTTCTTAGGCTGGCGTTAACCAACCTCATTGCGGTTTGCATGACCTCGGTTGAAGTCATCCTTGGTTCTCGTGTCGGAGACCGCCTGTTGCCAGGACCGATGGTCTATCGATTCACTTTGTTGAACCTGTGAAGTCACCTATTGCTAGGTGCAAGCCTTAGTTTACGGGGATTTTGGCAGGTCAAAAACCACAGCTCAGAACATTCCACAGCAGGCTTGGCAGGGTTGGTGCCTGCCCGAATCAAGACGATCCTTATCCCATGAAAAATCTGACTTTTCGCCAAAAACTTGAAGTTTTGGCCATTACTGGCTTTGTTGCAGCTGGATTGCTCCAACCAGGCCCAGCGTTTGCTGCCAAACAATGGAACTGGCCAATGAAGCCGGCTCGGCTCAGTTCGGGCTTTGACCGCCCGGCGCAAGACTGGCTGCCGGGTCATCGCGGCGTAGATCTGATCGGGCGAAGTGGCGACAAAGTTCTGGCCGCTGGAAATGGTGTCATTACGTTTGCTGGCCCAGTAGCAGGCAAAGGCGTTGTCGTAATCAAGCACGGAAAACTTCGCACAACTTATGAACCCGTCACTGCCTCGGTAACTGTTGGATCCAGAGTTCGAATTGGCGATGTGATCGGAACACTTAGTGCAGGTGAAAGTCATTGCGCAACGCAGTCAACAGTTACCTGTTTACATTGGGGATTACTTCGAGGCGAGAAATACTTAAATCCGCTTTCGCTAGTTCAAAAGCGAGTGCGGTTATTGCCTACGCCTTAAGCCCCCAACAGTGTTTACTTACACCCACTCGCTCACGCTCGTGGGTGTGCCTGCTCAAATACTGCGCGGAGGCGGTCCATAGACACATGCGTATAGAGCTGAGTAGTTGCCAAACTTGAGTGACCAAGAATTTCTTGCACTGCTCTGATGTCTGCGCCACCTTCAATCAAGTGGGTAGCAGCTGAATGTCGCAAGCCATGAGGTCCAAGATCTGGCACACCCTCAAGGCTTGATAAAACTTCGTGCACCATAGTTCTTACAACTCGTTGATCAATTCGTTTTCCGCGTGAGCCCAAGAACAGTGCAGCACCACTGGAATCATTTGCAAGTGCTGGTCGAGCTACGGCTAAATACTTCTCAACGGTTTTTTCTGCAATTGCGCCGTAAGGCACGACTCGCTCTTTCGAGCCTTTACCCAAAACTCTGATGGTTCTTCGAGTCGGATCAAGGTCATGAATGTCTAGTCCAACTAATTCGCCAACACGAATGCCAGTTGCATACAAAAGTTCCAGCATGGCTTGGTCGCGAATGTGAGTTGGCGAATTGTCATCTGCTCGCAACGCTGCGCGATCCATTAAATTCTCGGCTTGGTTCTGCTGCAAAATATGAGGCAACTTTTTAGTGACTTTAGGAATCACCAAGGTGCTCGCTGGATCTTCCGTAACCAATTTGGTGTGCGTGGCCCAAGCAAAGAACATTCGAACCGATGTTGCGCGACGAGCAATAGTTGCTGAGGAAAGTCCGGCGACCCGTTGGCTAGCTAGCCAGCCACGTAACTCCACTATTCCAATATCTTGTAATTCCTGGCAGCCGCGGCTTTGAGCGAACAAAAACAGGTTATCGAGATCTTTTCGATAAGCCTTGGAAGTGTTTTGGCTTCTACCCAGCTCAAGGTCAACGTACTGAATGAAGCGAGCACTCGCTGAATGGAAGCTTGCACCAACTTCCGCCAACTCGGTGCTATTCATACCTCTACCGTTGCAAGCCTGGAGGAAAATAGCAAGAACATTGGCGCATTGCGCTGCCAAGACTTTCTACTTGACTAGCTTCCAGCCTTGATTTGATAGCGAGATCAGTTTTCGCACTTCCAATAACGTCAGCGCGGCCTGCAAATCGTGAAAATCAACTTCTGAGCCAAAGTGCATAGCAAGTTCATGAGTTGATTGCGGACTTTGGGAGATCAACCCAACGATGGCGCCGTCAAGTAGTCCAAGCTGCACAGAAAGGGCTGGGGATTTGAAGTCTTGAAAGATTTCATCCGCACTCGTTGCAATCTTCATCATGTTGTCTCGGATCGCCGCATGCACTCCGGCAGACGTGGCACTGGTAATCGGGCCCGGTATCCCCCAGATCTGTCGATTAAGGACGTGTGCCCAATTGGATGTGGAAAGTGAGCCAGAGCGTAGTGCAGCTTCAACTACAACTGTGGATTGGGATAGCGCAGCAATCAATCGATTCCTGATCAAGAATCGATGCTTATGGGGTTTAGATCCTGGTGGCGCTTCGCTGACGACCACACCTGAGTCCGTAATAGAGGAAAGCAATCCTCGATGTGAAACCGGGTAAGCAACATCGACACCACAAGCAAGTACGGCAACCGTCTTGCCTTGGCCAGCTAGCGATCCACGATGGGCTGCGGCATCAATTCCATAAGCTGCACCAGAAATGATTCCAAAGTTTTTCTTTGCCCCTTGCAGTCCTAACTCGTAGGCAATGCGCTGCCCATATGCAGTGGCTGAGCGAGCGCCGACAACTGCCAAGCTTTGGTTTGAGATTTCAGCAAGCGAGCCGCCGCCAGTGCACCAAAGTCCAACTGGTGCTGCAGTATCCAGATCATCAAGTGAATCTGGCCACTCGTCATCGACTGGAGTGATAAACCTTCCGCGCACTGAGTTCAGAGACTTAACTGCCTGTTCGATTAACGGCGAATTCAAAACTCGATCTATTGCTTTACACATGGCATCGGCGCCATAACCACTCGCCCATCGCTCAACTGCATCCGCGGCGCCAAACTCAGCAACCGCTTGACCAACGCGTTCATCGCCTGGTTCACCAGCGATGGAAATGATTAATCGAGATTGGAGATCTGTTAACTGGCTTGCCATGAACCATTTCCATCTCGGTACATCAGCGCAGCAGCGACATCGGATTCATTGGGTATGTCATGTCCACGCAAATCAGCAATAGTCCACGCGACTCGAAGAATTCGATCTGCGCCGCGTGCTGAAATTTCAAGTGAATCATCTGAGAGCAGCTCTCGGGCATTATCAGAAACGGGATATCGTCTGCGAAGCATTGGGCCAGGAACTTGGGAATTAATCTCCCAAGGCTCATTGCGATATCTATACGCAGCGCGTTCTCTGGCCTGAGCAACTCGCGCAGCAACTACCTCAGTGCCTTCAAGTTCGCCTGAACTGGGATCAAGTTCGGCCAAACTTGGGCGCTCCAGGGTTACTCGCAGATCAATTCGATCCAACAGCGGCCCAGAAAGTCGAGAGAAGTATCGGCGACGCACTTGGGATGAACAGCTGCATTGCGCGCCCGTGCCAATAAATTTTCCGCACGGACAAGGGTTGGATGCCAGGACTAATTGAAACTTCGCAGGCAATACGGTTTGAAATCCAGACCTTGCAATTGTGACCACACCTGATTCAAGTGGTTGACGTAACGCATCCAAAACTGACCGCTCAAACTCAGCGGCCTCATCCAAACAAAGCACGCCATGGTTTGCCATAGTCACCATGCCCACACGCACTGCATTACTGCCGCCACCGATTAACGCAGCTTTAGTTGTGGTGTGATGTGGCGCCTGAAAAGGTGGAGTTCGGATTAATCCTTGACCGGCGCTCAAAGCACCTGCAGCCGAGTAAATGGCAGTCACCTCAACCGCTTGATTGTCAGTTAACTTAGGCAGCAAACCAGGCAATCTTTGAGCCAACATGGTTTTGCCAACACCAGGAGAACCTAGAAAGGCCAAGTGATGACCACCTGCAGCAGCTACCTCAAGTGCGCGACGGGCATTAGTTTGTCCGCGCACTTCACTTAAATCTGGGATGGGCTCGTCGACAAACTCATTCGGTTCGAGTGAATCAACAGACACATCTTCCCCGCGCAGATAAGCGACTGCATCTGACAAATTTTTGACTCCAACAACCTTCAAGTCGGGAACTAATTGCGCTTCATTAACTTGGGACTGTGGCACCATCAAGGTGTTATAGCCACGGCGATATGCACAAAGCGCCGCAACCAAAACTCCTCGAACTGGTCGCACTTGGCCATCGAGAGCGAGCTCGCCAATCACTATGGTTTTGGACATCTCCGGGATTTGGGAGTGTGCCGAAAGAATTGAAAGCGCAATTCCTAGATCTAGTGATGCACCGCGCTTATGAACTGATGCAGGTGAGAGACCCACGGTAATTCGCCGTTCTGATGGCCAAGACAATTCACTGTTTTGAACCGCAGCCCGAACTCGATCCCGAGCTTCACCAACAGCAGTATCTGGCAACCCAACGATAGTCATACCTGGAAGTCCTTGACTTAAGTAAGCCTCGATATCGACAACTAAACCTTCGACGCCATTAATGACAACACCACATGCTCTAGCCAGCGTCATTATTCGATCCCTTTAATGTGGCTAATAGTTGGTGGCTGACTTTCGCAATAGATCACACTGATGGCATCGAATCGAATCCCTTGATGTCTGGATTGATGATTGCTGAGCCAATGTAGTGCGGCAGTTCTGATGTGTTGAAGCTTTAGTGTAGTAATGGCATCACTTGGAATTCCGTGACTTATTGATCTACGAGTTTTGACCTCACAGAAAACTAATGTGGAATCCTTTTGCGCAATAATGTCGAGTTCGACGCGCTTGAATCTCCAGTTTCGTCCAAGGATTTCATAACCCATATCTTGCAAATAGATCGTGGCAATGTCTTCGCCGATTTTTCCCAGTTCGCTGTTTTTAAGATGCACCAGTACATGGTGAAAGGTTTGAAGAAGTTAGGCGTAAAAAATCAGTTTCTGTGAACTAAATCAATATGTGGAAAGACTTAAGGAACTTCCATGTCAGGCTTTGAAAGCTCTTCCACGTTGACATCTTTAAAAGTCAGGACGCGAGCCTTCTTAACGAACCGTGCCTGTCCGTACATGTCCCAGATCCAGGCATCGGTAAGTGTGGCCTCGAAGTAAACATCACCAGCATCGTTGGTGCGAACCTGAACATCAACACCATTTGCTAAATACATTCGACGTTCAGTGTGAACTATGTAACTGAAGAGGTGAACTAAGTCACGATACTCCCGGTAAAGCTCAAGCTCCATTTCGGATTCATAACGCTCTAACTCATCCGCTGACATGTAATTAGCCTATGCGGTGACTGGCTCAGATTCACTCGGGCCACTAGGTAATTTCCAAGACTTGCGATGCAAGTCGGTTGGACCCAGCCGAGCAATCGCGGCCATGTGGTCGCTTGATCCGTAGCCTACGTTTCCTTCCCAGCCGAAGTCTGGATAAATCAAGGATGCTTCGCGCATCAATTCATCTCGGGCAACTTTGGCTAAGACACTGGCTGCTGATACCGAGGCACAGGATGCATCCGCTTTAACCTTCATGGTTACCGGAACCACAATGTCCGAAATGGGAGTTGTGAATAAATCAGATTCCGGTTCCAACAACCAATTATGTTTACCATCCAAAATTACATGATCTGGCTTGATGCTTAGCTGTTGATGAGCTCTCACCCATGCCAAGCGCAGCGCTGGCACAATTCCAATTTGATCAATTTCACTGGCAGCCACATGACCGATTGCATATTCAACTACCCAAGCAGAAACAGGTTCGATCAATTTCTCGCGGGCTGTCCTACTGATTTGCTTGCTATCTCGCAGGCCGGAAGGAACGTCTGGAGTTTCTGCCGAAACTATTGCAACACCCACCGACACGGGGCCAGCAAGTGCGCCACGTCCAACTTCATCGACACCTGCAACGTAATTAACACCCGTTGAAAACAACTCCCGCTCTAATTCAAGAGTTGGCGCCGTCGAACTAATTTTCAATCCCGCCGATGCGACCAATTGGCCAAATGCGCATCGCAACTCGGCCAATAATTTCTTCTTCTGGCACCATGCCGTTGTTCTTATCTAAATGGAATCGGGAATCTTCAGAGTTACCGCGATTGTCACCCATCACAAATACGTGGCCTTCTGGAACCAAAACTTCAAAAGTTACTTGATCTGTTGCTGAGCCTTCCTTTAGGTATGGCTCGTCAATCCCGACACCATTTAGAATGATTCGCCCTTGCGGATCACAACATTCAACTGTGTCATTAGCGACTCCGATTACTCGCTTAACCAAATCATTCCCCGAGTTAGCTGGAACAATTCCAATTGCCTGAAGTACTCGACCAACTGGAGTGTCGTAGGGATTTGGAAAGCCCTCGCCTAGCCAACCACCTGGGTCATGAAACACAATTACATTCTCGCGATTAACTCCAGTGAATTGAGTCGATATTTTTGAAACGATGATTCGATCGTTTTCCTGCAAAGTATCTTCCATGGAGGCGCTGGGAACATAAAAAGCCTGGATCAAGAAAGTTCGGACCAAGATCGAAAGAATTAAAGCTGTGCCTACTACAGTGACAAGTTCGCGGAACAAACTTGGCTGCTTTTTAGGCTTTTTCGGCTTCTCTTTTTTGTGACCCATAGTTCTCTCATCATACTTTTAAACAAAAAATTGACGGACCCACCAATAGGTGAGCCCGTCAATTTGTAAAGAATTAAACGTTGTCGCGCAATTCCTTGATCTTTGCCTTCTTGCCACGTAGATCACGTAGGTAGTAAAGCTTGGCGCGTCGGACATCTCCACGGCTGACCAATTCGATCAATTCAACAATTGGTGAGTGAAGTGGGAAAGTACGTTCTACACCAGTTCCAAAGCTGATTTTGCGGACTGTGAATGTCTCACGAAGGCCACCACCATGGCGACGGATAACGACACCTTGGAAGATCTGAATACGGGAACGTGTTCCTTCAACAACTCGAACGTGAACTTTTACGTTATCGCCGGGACGGAAATCTGGAATTCCAGTGCGCAGGGATGCTGCGTCTACATCGTCTAGAAAATGCATTATTACTCCGAAGGACATGTCGCCGCAGGTCGAAAGCCCAATAAGTGGTTCTTGCCGAGTTTGTTTAGAACTTAATGTTTCAGCGCCCCTGTGGCGGTGCTGCTACGTTCCAACATCGTTGAGTTTGCCACAACTACTGGGTTTCCAGCAAATTACCGTCAGAATGCCACGAATCAGTGGGTGCATATATATGCTTAGAACACCCCCTATCGAAAGCTTCCTCATGCCAGCGTCAATTCCGCAGCTCGACAAAGTGCGGCTAGGTAACCCCAGAGTTACTGGCAAGGAACAGTTTTATACCCCGCCGGAAGTTGCCGATCGCGTAATTCGGAATGTGAAGAAGCGAGTGGGAGATTTATCGAACCGAATTCTGCTTGAACCTGCAGGTGGTACCGGAGCATTTATCGACGCTGCGAAAGCACATGGCCTAACTAAAGTCATTAGTTTTGACATTGAACCGCATCACAGGAAGATTTCTTTGGGTGACTTTTTAGAGCAAGAGATTTCTCAAACCGGACTACTCACGATCACTAATCCCCCTTTTGGTAGGAACAACTCATTATCAATTCCTTTCTTTAATAAGGCTGCCCAGGTTTCAGATTTGATTGTCTTTATAGTTCCAAGATCTTGGCGCAAGTGGTCGGTGCAAAATCGCCTTGATCAGAACTTTCACCTAGTTCGTGATGACGACTTGACTATCAATTACGTAGATGTCAATGGACGGGATGCTCACGCGAAAGATCGGTTGCGAACCTGTGTTCAATACTGGGAGCGAAAATCTAAACTTCGACCAATCGTCAAAGTAAAAGATATGGGGATCATTGAGCGTACGACTCCTGAACTTGCTGATGCCGCGATGACGCTCTTTGGGTACAACTGCGGAAAACTGACCACAGACTTTGAGCGTAAGAAAGTTACAACTCAGATGTACTTGAAGTTCAACCATCCAAGGGCCAAAAAAGCGATCGAGAGCTCTGACTTTTCAAAGTTCTATATGAATACCGCTTATACCGAAGCGCTTTCCTTGCCAGAAATCAATTACGTATTGAACGAATACATTTATGGCGACCCGATGGTGCAATTACTCTGATAAATCAGGTCGATTCTGTGACGTGCGTAATTTAGCTTGCTCAAGCTTCCAGGCCGAGATCTTTGCATGATCACCCGAAGTCAGCACTGATGGAACTTCAAGGTCGCGCCAGATTGGTGGCCTGGTGTAAACCGGACCTTCAAGTAAATTCTCCATCGCACCAACAGCGAATGAATCGTCAGCAAAACTTTCCTGATTTCCAAGCACGCCTGGAACAAGTCGAGCAATTGCCTCAACCATTACAAGTACGGCAACTTCCCCACCAGCCAATACGTAATCGCCAATTGACACTTCTTCAACACGAATCTTGGTTTTGTAATGCTCTGCTACTCGAGAATCAATACCTTCATAACGACCGCAAGCAAACACAATGTGTTTTGCAGCAGATAACTCGGTTGCCAGCGCTTGAGTAAATGGTTTTCCAGAGGGCGTTGGGATTATCAAAATGGTTTCAGCTGTCGTGAATTCATCCAATGCCTCGCCCCATGGTTCAGGCTTCATAACCATTCCTGGTCCGCCACCATACGGGGAATCATCAACGGTTTGATGTTTATCGGAGGTGTAATCACGTAGGTCTTTTACGTTAACGGAAATCAAACCGTCTTCGATTGCTTTGCCCATTAGGGAAAGTTCAAGTGGCTTTAAATAGTCCGGGAAAACTGTGATGACATCAAACTTCAACATCAAACTTCCTCATCCCTTACGACTATTGCTTCTAACTCGTTAAGCAATCCGGGTGGCGGGGTGATCGTTACCGTCTTGGTCTCTAAATCAATCTCGGGCACAAATTCCATAACAAAGGGAATCAAAACCTCGGTGTCACCCTCGCGCTTAACGGAAAGTAGATCTTGGCTAGGCAAGTGAATGACTTCACCAACGACTCCAACCAAAGTGCCATCCTCGAGCGTTACGTTTAGCCCAACGAGTTGATGATCGTAAAACTCATCTGGATCTTCCGGAAGTTCTGTCGGATCCACATCGACAGTTAAGGTCTGGCCACGCAAAGCTTCGGCTGCGGTGCGATCTTCAATCCCAACAAAGTGAACAACAAAACGCCCACTGTGCCACTTTGAAGTGGCGACAGTGAGCGTCGTGTTATCAGAAGTCATCAAAACCGTTCCATCTGAATAGCGATGATCTGGTTCATCTGTCATTGGTTCAACGAAAAGGTCGCCGCGCACGCCATGTGCTCGGCCAATGCGCCCGATTACGAGCTGCATTATTTACCTTCCGTCGACGTCAAGAATGTCGATACGCACATTGCCCTTGTCGGACAATGCGTTAACGACAGTGCGAAGTGCTGTTGCGGTGCGACCGGCTTTACCGATTACCCGACCCATGTCTTCAGGATTGAGCTTGACCTCAAGAGTTGCGCCCCGACGGTTGTTTTCGCGAACGACTACATCGTCTGGATGGTCAACAATTCCTTTTACGAGGTGTTCTAAAGTCTCGTCAAGCATTGCTTAAACCTCTTCGGTTACAGCTTCGGCAACAACTTCAGCTTCTGCCGCAACTGCTTCAACTGTTTCTTCAACAGTTGCTTCAACTACTTCTTCAATATTCTCAACAACTGCGTCAGCTGATTCTGCTACCGCTTCTTCAGCCTTAACTTCCTCAGCCTTTACCTCTTCGACCGGCTTTTCAACCTTTGGGCGAATTGTTGGTGTGCGTGGTTCGTTAGCAACAGCTGCAACGGTCTCAGCGAACTTGGTGTTCTTGTCGACCTTTGCTTCCTTGACTCGCAAAGTTCCTTCAGCGCCTGGAAGGCCCTTAAACTTCTGCCAGTCACCAGTGATCTTTAGCAGCACCATTACTGGTTCAGTTGGCTGTGCGCCAACGCCTAGCCAGTACTGAACGCGATCTGAATTGATC
>JBIIMD010000126.1:0-2879 GCA_044232525.1 Candidatus Nanopelagicales bacterium
TTGTCTTGATTGGCGTTTGGACTGATGGCGACTTTGATCAGACCCAGCGCTCACTGGCCGAACTTGCTCAGCTCGCCGAAACTGCAGGCTCTCAAGTATTGGATGTTTTAGTCCAGCGTCGCGATCGACCAGATCCTGCCACTTACATCGGCTCGGGCAAGTTACAAGAACTACATCAGATCGTCATGGCAACAGGCGCTGACACTGTGATTTGTAATGGCGAACTATCACCTTCCCAGCTTTCCAAGATGGAAAAAGTTGTGAAGGTTAAGGTAATCGATCGAACTTGGTTGATCCTGGATATTTTTGCTCAGCACGCTCGCAGCCGAGAAGGTAAAGCGCAAGTGAGTCTTGCTCAAATGCAATACATGCTGCCGCGCCTTCGTGGTTGGGGTGATGCGTTATCGCGTCAGTCCGGTGGCATTGGAACTCGTGGCCCGGGCGAAACCAAACTTGAATCAGATCGTCGTCGTATTGGTAAGTCGATGTCAAAACTTCGCCGCGAAATTAAAGAGATGGGTGTTGCCCGCACGACTCAGCGCGCCCAGCGTCGTCGCAGCAATGTGCCGTCAGTTGCCATCGCCGGTTACACCAACGCTGGTAAATCGAGTCTGCTTAACCGATTAACAGATGCTGGTGTTTTAGTTGAGAACGCGCTGTTCGCAACTCTGGATCCAACCGTTCGCCAAGCCAAGACACCAGGGGGTCGGGAATTCACACTTTCTGACACTGTTGGTTTCGTGCGCGACCTGCCCCACCAATTAGTGGAAGCTTTCCGTTCCACTCTGGAAGAAGTTGGAGCCAGCGACTTGATCCTGCACGTTGTTGATGGCAGCGACCCTGATCCAGAAGGTCAGTTATCGGCCGTTCGTAAAGTTCTTGCCGACATTGATGCCCAGAACATTCCAGAGCTGGTTGTAATCAATAAAGCTGATGCTGCTGATCCATACGTAATCAACAGACTCAAACTGCATGAAAAGAATTCAATTGCCATCTCAGCGTTAACTGGTCAGGGCATCGCCGAACTTGTTGCCTTGATCGAAGCGCAATTGCCACATCCACAGCTTGACATCAAAGCCACCGTTCCGTATGACCGCGGCGATTTACTAGCTCGGGCCTATCGCGAAGGCAACGTCCTGTCTCGAACTGACACCGAGGCTGGCACAGTAATCATCGCTAAAGTTCCACAAGCGTTAGCAAATGTGCTCGAGGAATACTGTGGCTAAGAAATCAGAGGGCACGGCTATTGAAGGCGCAACGCCAATAGATGTTGCGCTGCAGCAAGTAGTTGAAACTATTGGTGGCACCCCGCGCGAGGGCCAGATCGAAATGGCAGCTGCGGTTGATAAGGCTTTGCAAGATGGCGAACATCTGTTAGTCCAAGCTGGCACTGGTACTGGAAAATCACTTGGCTATTTGGTTCCAGCAATCTTGCGAGCCAATAAGGGTGTCTTGCCAGATGGCACGAATCGAACTGTGATTGCTACCGCAACTTTGGCCTTGCAACGCCAGCTCGTGGATCACGATTTACCAAGTGCGGTAACAGCTCTCGCAGATCAAACAGATCACCCCATCAGTTACGCAGTCCTTAAGGGCCGTCACAACTACATCTGTCTAGATAAGTTCAATCGAGTCGAAGTCGATGCTGCCGATGATGGGGAAGAGCAGCTGTTCCAAACTTCGACTTCAGCTTTAGCCAAGCAGGCCAAGAAACTTCGCCAGTGGGTTGAAGTCACCGACACCGGTGATCGCGATGACTACGAAGAAGAATTAGACGGTCGCCTCTGGCGCTCGCTTTCAGTTTCGGGTCGGGAATGCGTGGGAGCAACTAAGTGCGCCTGGGGTGAAGACTGTTTTGCCGAGGCCGCTCGCAACAAGGCACATGCCAGCGACATTGTGGTTACCAATCACGCACTACTTGCCATCGACATTCTGGAAAACTTGCCGATCTTGCCAGATCATGACGCAGTAATCATCGATGAGGCACATGAGCTTGTTGATCGCACTACCAATGCGTTAGCAGGATCCCTTGAGGTTGGCGGAATGGGCCGGGCAACCGGTATGGCTCGAAAGTTTATTCAGCCATCCACGCATGATCGCATGATGGAAGTTGCTGACGACTTAGGTCTTGCCTTGGAAAGTTATGACCGCGAAGGCACCACAACTCGAATCGAAGGCTTTGAAGGTCAACTCCTGCAAGCTTTAACTGCAGTTCGAGATGTTTACAAAGTCGCCCAAGCCGAAATGACAACTTCGTCGCAAGATGAATCTGATGTTGCCGCGCAAAAACAAAGAGCAAAAGCAGCCGTTAAAGAAGTGCTGGACACCGCGGCAGAGTTACTCAGTGCCGATGAACACAGCGTGACTTGGATTGATGTCTCCAGAACTGCTGTTTTACATCACGCACCGCTATCTGTCGCTGGCTTCTTGGGCGAAGCGTTATTCGGCCAACACACCATCGTGTTAACCAGCGCAACATTGGCAGTAGCCGGATCCATGGACTCAACCGCGAAAGCAGTTGGCCTAGGGGATTCAAAGTGGAAAGGCCTTGATGTTGGCAGCCCTTTTGATTACAGCAAACAAGGCATCTTGTATTGCCCATCGAATCTGCCAGCGCCAAGTTCCAGCGGCGTTGCCGAAGAAGCCCTTGATGAACTTGGTGATTTGATTGATGCTGCCGGTGGACGCACGCTATCGCTATTTTCATCTTGGCGCGGTGTTGAACGAGCCGAAGAGTATTTAACAGTTCGATTCAAAGGCCGTAGCGATCGACCATTGATTGTCGCTCGCAAGGGCGATTCGGTCTCTGACTTGGTTCGCCGATTCAAAGAAACTCCAGAATCAAGTTTGCTTGGAACCGTTTCACTTTGGCAGGGCAT
>JBIIMD010000038.1:0-9986 GCA_044232525.1 Candidatus Nanopelagicales bacterium
TGATGTTGCGGCTTTCCAGATTCGGTCAATGCTTTTGGCACCTGTAGCCAACCGTAATCAACTGAGTATCCAGTTGCCCAAAGGATCGTAGTTATCCCAGCCGCCGCTAAATCGATTTCCCGAATTGGATTTAATGCGGAGTCAGGCATTGGACCCAGTATGTGGGCCTCGGGCTCCAAAGGTAGATCCAAGTTATTCTGCGCGATAAATTCATCGGCTTCAGTAAGAACTGATAAGTAGTTTGCATCGCCACGTGCGATGTTTCGCTCTAAGTCATCTGCAAATTTCAGCACGCCATTTTTATAAGCGCTGGTTAGCCCAAGCAATGTGATCCCATTGTTGGCTACATCTCGGAAATCTACAGTTCTGCCGCCATCGAATCCACTAACGGCTATGGTCACATGTTCAGCGCCTGCTGGAGGAGTGGCTAGATCCCACTTACCTAATACTCCCAACCACCAAACATTGTCTCTTCCTCGATATCGTCTTGGTGGGCGATCATGTTCGCCAACGGAAAGATACACTTCTCGGCCAGCACTTCTCAAATCTGCAGCGATCTGTACCCCGGATGATCCGGCGCCTACAACTAACACGGCTCCTTCTGGAAGTTGCTGTGGATTGTGGTAATCACTCGAGTGAAGTTGATTGATACTCGAAGTGCTTGGAACGACAGGCGGGATCGCAGGTTTTTGAAATGGCCCAGTTGCAGAAACAACATACTTGGCTTGAATTTCACCTTCAGAAGTGACGACTTTAAATCCAGCGTTCGTCGAATTTCTGGTAACTGACTTAACTTCAACACCAGTTCTAATCGGCGCGTTAAATTTCTTGGCGTAGGCAACGAAGTAATCTGCAACTGCTTCTTTAGGGACAAATGCATCTGGATCGTAGCCTTCAAATTCCAAGCCAGGGAAGCGGTCATGCCAAGCTGGGCCGTTGGCAACTAATGAATCCCAGCGCTCAGATCTCCAGCGCTCCGCAATTCGAGCCCGCTCTAAAACGACATGTGAAATTCCAGCATTAGTTAGGTGCTCGCTCATCGCAACGCCAGCTTGGCCGGCTCCAACCACCACTACTTCAAATTCCTCGGATGTCATTTATCTCTCCTAAAAGGGCAACTGTTTAAAGAATGGAGATAAACCTAGATTCGGTCAAGCCGAATTAGATAATTTTTAAGTTCGATTTATTCGATACAATTATTCGAATAGGTCATTGTTTAATGGAATCGAGCAAAGGAATCGAATTGCCCGCTTACACCCTGCGCCAATTGGAATACTTACTTGCGGTTGCCGAAAACGGTTCAGTGACTGGCGCGGCAAATTCCTTGCATGTTTCGCAGTCCTCACTTTCCAGTGGCATAAGTGAACTTGAGCGCGCCATGAATCTTCAACTCCTAGTTCGCCATCATGCCAAAGGCGTTTCGTTAACTGACGCTGGCGAGCGACTACTGATTCAAGCTAGAAACCTAATTGAAGATGCCCAAAGCCTCGAGCAGGTTGCGCACGATTTAGGTACTGCGCCAAATGGACCAATCTCAATCGGAATCTTTTCCGTTATCGCTCCGTACTTTGTTCCGGAATTGGTTTCCCGACTGGCAAAAGATCACCCCGAAATTGATGCCCGAATATCTGAAGTTGATTTAGTCGAATTGAACGAAGGCGTCTTAAGCGGAAAATTTGAAATTGGATTCGGATATGACTTCGGACATTCCTCACAAGTGACGATTGAGCACTTAGTTGATGTTCCGGCCCACGTTGTGGTTTCAGCAAATCATCGATTAGCGAAATCCGCAAAAATCTCGCTTCGCCAATTAGCGGGGGAGAAGTTGGTTCTTTTGGACTTGCCGCATAGTCGTGATTATTTTGCACAAGCCCTTAGCAAGGCGGGTCTTGATCTTGAAATTGCCTACAGATCAACAAGTGCGGAACTCGTCAGGGCGATGGTTGCTCGGGAAGTCGGCGTTGCGTTACTAAACTTAAGGCCGGCACACAACCAGTCTCTTGAAGGCAAGAAATTTGCAATTCTTGAAATCAGCGATCCAATTCCACCGGCCAGACTTGTTGCACTGGTAAATGATCCAGAAAAACTTACTAGACGAGCTTCAGCTGTTTTTGAAACGTCAAAGCTAATTCAAATTATTGGGGCATAACAAAGCAGCCCCACCCGGAGGTGAGGCTGCTTTGTTTAACTAGTGAGTTATCACTGACTATCCAACCAATTGGTGAATACCTGGGTGTATAGCTCGCGAGCCTCTTCGCCACAGTTAGGGATTGGGCTTAGAAGAGCTTTGTTTTCTTCTGGCACGATTACACCTGGGTCGTTCTTTAGCTCATCGCTCATTAGGTCAGCAGTTCCAGTGATTGCATTGTTGTAACCAGAGAAGTTACTTGCTGCAGCCATGTTTGCTGGATCCATTAGCCAGTTGATGAAGATCTTGGCATTATCCAAGTTAGGAGCACCTACCGGAATAGCCATATGATCTGACCAGAAGTTCAGTCCTTCACTTGGGTAAATGAAGATGATGTCTGGATTTTCCATCTTCATACGATGAGTGTCGCCGTTCCAGGAAGTACGGATACTAACTTCACCAGTGATCATACGTTCGTTTCCGCCATCATTATCGATAACGTCCGGCTTGAAACCAGATAGCAACTCTTCAGCTGCAACGTACTTTGCAGTGTCAGTTGTGCAAAGATCTGCAGCTGGAACACCGGTTGCACGAAGTGCAGCAGAAACAATCTCAACCTGATCCTTAAGAGCATTTACGTTCTTAAAGTTCCCGGTCATTAGGTCTTTCCAAGACTTGATGTTTTCACATTCTGGTTCCAGCTTGGTGTTACAAGCGATACCAGTTGTGCCATACATGTACGGTCCTGTGAACTTGCGACCTGGATCAAAATACACGTCCATGAATTCAGGCGCGATGTACTTGCCATTTGGGAATGAAGCTACATCTACTTCTTGCAACATTCCTAAACCAATCATCTGCTCAACCATGTAGTCAGACGGCATGATGATGTCGTATCCAGTTGCACCGGACTGTAGTTTTGCAAGCAAAGTTTCATTGCTGTCGAAGGTGTCGAGAATAACTTCAATTCCAGTTTCGGCCTCGAACTTATCAAGTAGTTCTGGATCAATGTAGTCGGTCCAGTTGTAAAGGTTAACTACGCCAGAGCCTGATGTTGGGAATTCAGCTGGAGCGGAAGTAGCAGCTGTTTCGGCTGGGGCTGAGGTTTCGCTGGTAGCAGTAGATTCGCCACCACATGCGGATAGAAGCAAAGCACTTGCGGCAGCCAGGGCTGCAAAGTAAGTGCTCTTGCGCTTGTTCGTAATCTTCATAGATCTCCCTTAAAGGTAGGAATGTACTTACAGAATGCCAGATGAATCTTGATTAGAACAGACATTTGAGCGCATTTTCCCCTTAAATGGTAACAAAAAAGTAACGCCCCCTGTGAAATCAACAGGGGGCGTTACTTGGTAACCCGAAGGTTTTATTGTCCAGTTGTCCAAGTAGTGAATACCTGGGTGTATAACTCACGGACGTCTTCGCTGCAGTTAGGTAGCGGTGAAAGTAAGGCTTCCTTGTCAGCTGGTACAACAACTGCTGGATCAGTCTTAAGTGCATCGTTCATGAATGCATCTGAACCCTTAATGCCATTGTCGTAGCCAGAGAAGTTACTCTGAGCTCCAGCAGATTTTGGATCCATCATCCAGTTGATGAAGATCTTGGCGTTGTCCAAGTTAGGCGCACCTACTGGAACTGCCAAGTTATCTGCCCAAAGGTTTACGCCTTCGCTTGGGTAGATGTACTTAACATCTGGATTCTCTTGAGACATACGGTGAGTTGAACCGTTCCAAGCATGACGCACATTAGATGTGCCAGCTACAACACGTTCAATTCCACCATCAGATTCAATTACATCTGGCTTATATCCAGCGAGCAATTCCTCGGCTTCGATGTATTTTGCAGTGTCATCTGTGCATAAATCATCACCGGCAACTCCAACTGCGCGAAGTGCGGATGAAACAACTTCAACCTGATCCTTTAGCGAATCCATCTTTGGAAGTCCTGCAGTGAAGTAGTCCTTCCAAGATTTGATGTTTTCGCAACCTGGTTCAGCAGCAAAGTTACATGCGATTCCAGTGGTTCCATAGTTCCAAGGAGCTGTGTAGGCGCGTCCTGAATCCCAGTAAACATCAACCAAGTTGTCCTTGATGTTGCCACCGTTAGGGAAGCTGGCGACGCCAATATTCTCTAGCAGGCCAAGATCAACCATCTGCTGAACCATGTAGTCTGAAGGAACAATAACGTCGTAGCCAGTTGCACCGGACTGTAACTTAGCCAATAAAGTTTCGTTGCTGTCGTAGGTGTCCAAAACAACTTCAATGCCAGTTTCGGCAGTAAAGCGCTTTAGCTCTTCTGGATCAATGTAATCAGTCCAGTTGTACACATTAACTACGCCTGAGCCAGTAGTTGGGAATTCCCCTGCAGCTGCTGGTGCAGTGGCTTCGCCCGCGCCTGAATCTGCCGTGGTCTCCCCGCCACATGCAGAAAGTAGTAGTGCGCCTGCCGCGGCAAGTGCAGCTACATATGAGGCGCGACGCCTCTTGTTGCTAGCCATACCTATCTCCTTTTTCGTTGGATCAAATACGATCCGATTAGCACGCTGCCCGAGAACAACAGAAGCAAAGTAGAAATTGCATTCACCTCTGGTGTAACTGTCGAGCGAATCATGCCAAAAATGTATACCGGCAATGTCGTAGCGCCTGGGCCAGCGACAAAGAACGATGTGATGAAGTCATCAATTGAGATTGCGAACGCCAATAGTGCACCTGCAAAAATTGCCGGTGCCAATAGCGGCAGAGTTATCCTACGCAAGATCTGTTTTTCGTTGGCACCCAAGTCAGATGCCGCCTCGAATGGCGCCATATCTAATTGACTCAACCGAGCTCTAATCGGTAAGAGCGCAAATGGAATACAGAAAGCCGTGTGGGCAACGATCAAACCAATTTTTCCAAGTGGAATTCCAACTGCGATAAAGAGCCCGAGAGTTCCAACGGCTAAAACGATTTCCGCAATAATCAGTGGCGCACCAATTAAGGCAATAGCCACGGCTTTGCCAGCCCGCTTCATTCGGAGTAGTCCAAGCGCTGCCATTACAGCAAGAGTTGTCGACAAAATTGTCGCAACAAAACCAACTTGCAATGAGTTCTTTAAAGCACGTTGAATGTCTGTGTTTTCGAAAACTCTGAAGTACCACTTAATCGAGAAGCTCTCCCAGACTGCGCCGATTCGACTTGAGTTGAAAGAGTAAATTACAACGTAGATCAGCGGCATGTACAAAAAGAACAGCACAAACCAAGCGGTTGGATTGAAGCCAGGAAAGTTTCGAAGGTTAACAAGTTTGCCACGCTTACGTGAAGTCGTTTGGGTGTGACTCATACCAATTCCACCTTGTCCCCACGTCGTTGCGCCGCACCTTGCATGATCAAGACAAATAAGAGCGTCAGCACGATAAGAAGTACGGCTAGGGCGCTACCGAATGGCCAGTTTCGAGCCTGCCCAAAGTTGTTAGCAATGACGTTGGCAACCATATTGGTTTTACCGCCACCCAACATGTCGGATTGTAAGAACGATCCAAGTGCCGGAATGAAAACCAAAGCAATACCAGAGATAACGCCTGGGCGGATTGAAGGCAAAATAATTCTGCGAATTACAGTCATTCGTTTTGCGCCGAGATCATAAGCGGCTTCAGCTAGCCGGAAATCGAATCGCTCAGCTGATGCATAAATTGGCAAAATCATAAACGGTAAGAACACATAGATAAGACCAAGTATTGTGGCTGGCGGCGAATACAAAATACTCCACTCAATGTTGAAGATGCCTAAGAATCTTCCTATTGGACCTTCGTCAGCAATAATCTGGCGCATTCCGTAGGTACGAATCAAAATGCTGATCCAGAACGGAAGCGTTACCAAGGCAACCAGAAGGTTTCGCTTCCGGGCGTCACGAGTTGCAATCCACATCGCTGTTGGAATGGCTAATGCAAGAGTGACCACGGTTGTGATTAACGAGAAGTAGAACGAAGTCCACAATACTTTTATGTAACGAGTATCTAGCGCGGTCGTTCCATCAAGCTTTTGCTGAATGAACAACGCTTGGTAGTTTTCAGTGGTGAATATCCACTTAACACCAGTTCCTTGTGAAGGCTTTTCCAAGAATGAGTAAACAAAAATGATTAAGAGTGGAATGCCAATCGCGAAAGCTAAAAAGATAATCGGCAAATAAGCAACCTTTGGCGAGGATTGTCCAGGCCGACCTCGCTGTGCTGGTTTCTTTGGTGGAGTTGCTACTGCAGTCATGAAGCCACCGTACGAGCAGCGCGATGCTCTGGACTTAGTGTGACCTTGCTTCCTTGTGCTGGAATCTCAGTTCCGTATGAGGCAAGTGAAGCGATAATTTCTACGTCACCAACTGTTACGTGAACTCGCACCGAATCTCCGGTGAAAATTACGTCTCTAACAGTTCCGCCAATCATGCCGTTTGTGGCAAGGACAAGATCTTCTGGACGGATTGCAACTGTCACGTCGCCAGATGCTGGGATTACAGAGTCAGCGGCTAGCTGATCTGTTGGTAGGACATTTCCGCCGGGTAATGAAATGCCACCAGCAACAACGGTTCCCTTAATCAAGTTGGTTTCGCCGATGAAGTCAGCAACATAGGCATTGACTGGACGTCGGTAAACCTCAACGGGAGTATCAAGTTGAACGATCTTGCCTTGGCTAAACACGGCAATGCGATCACCCATCGACATAGCTTCTTCTTGGTCATGGGTAACGAATACGAAAGTAATTCCAGTTTCACGCTGTAGACGCTTTAGTTCAACTTGCATACCGCGGCGGAGCTTTAGATCCAGTGCAGAAAGCGGTTCATCGAGAAGAAGTACCTTTGGTTTTTTAGCAAGTGCTCGAGCCAATGCGACGCGCTGTTGCTGTCCACCGGAAAGTTGTGATGGCATGCGCTTGGCGTAACCAGCAAGCTGTACTTGCTCGAGCGCTTCTTCAACTCTTTTTGCAATTACATCCTTATCAACGTTTTCCATTTCCAAACCGAAAGCAATGTTGTCGCCCACTGTCATGTGAGGAAACAGTGCGTAAGACTGAAACACGGTATTAACTGGTCGGTTGTATGGCGGCTTATCGTCGATGCGCTCACCTTGTAGGACAATTTCCCCACTATCCGGGTACTCAAGTCCAGCAATACTGCGAAGCAAAGTTGTTTTTCCACAACCAGAAGGACCTAGCAAGATAAAGAATTCACCACTGGCAATATCCAGGGTCACGTCATCAAGTGCGCGAACTTCGCCACCTTCAGGAGTTTGGAAAACTTTTGTAATGTTGCGAATCTCTAGATACTTCTCGCTCAAAGTTGCCTACTTTCAAGTGTTGCGATTACGCGCGAAACGGGTTTCGCAAGTGCAACATACAACGAAATAGCATTGAATAATAGCAATTTACTTAAAGTAACAGTTTGCTAACGCTCAAAAAGGCAATTAAAGACGGGGTCTGGCTGGGGAGAATTTCAAGACGTCGCGGGAAACTGGGCGCCCAGCAATCAAATCGGACACGAATTTTCCGGTGCCTGGGCCCATCATTAGACCCAGCATGCCGTGGCCAGTAGCGGCAATTACCCGGGGTGCTTTAGGAAGCGCACCTATATATGGCATGCCATCTGGACTGGCCGGACGCAAGCCAGCTAGTTCATTCTTAACTTCGAGTCGCTCAGGAAGGTTAAGCACTTGCCTTGCAGTGGAGATTAGTTTGTCACTTGCTCTGGAATTCACGGACATGTCGGACTTTGAAGTCAACGTAAATCCAGTACTCATACGCAAGCCCCAATCCAATGGATTAGTTGCGATTCGTTGGTCTGCCAACATTAATGTCCGCGTTGGCTTTTCGATTACCTCGGGTAACGTTACCGACTGACCCTTTGCTGGCATGATCGGAAGATTTTCTCCAAGAGTTTTAGCAAGTTCGCGCGACCACACGCCTGCAGCCAGAACCACGTAATCGCTAATCCAAGAATCAGTTGTAGTGACTACGGTGACATTGCGACTGGTTGATGACATGCCAGTTACTTTTTCGCTTCGAAATGTCACACCAAGTACTTCACAGTTCCTTCGGTAAATATCGACCAACTTTCCTGGGTCTAAGCCAAAGTCGTCGCTGAATTCTACGATCGCCTTTACAGAGTCCTTCAGAATCGGCTCACTTTCTAAACTTATTTGTAAATCAAGTTGCTTTGCATTCACCCCATAACGATTAACTAAGTCCACTTCATGCTCAGCATCTGCTTCCGCATTATCTGAGGTGTAGACATACCATTGCGGCAAATTAGTTCGGGTTAAATCAGTGGTCTCGGTTAAATTCTCAATAACGTTAATGCTGGTATCAAGAAGTTCCTTGAGTGCAGGTGCGCAATGATCAACATGTGCGTCAGTGCAAGAGCGAGCAAATTTAAGAGTCCATGGCGCAAGCAGCGGTCCAGCTCCAGGCGTCATTGCAAACGCTCCAGTTCTTCCAACCAAATTCTTGAAACCTGTTTGAACCATTCCAGGAGCCGCAAACGGAATTACATGACTCGGGCTAATCCAGCCAGCATTAGCTAGTGATGTGCCGTAACTTGCGCCACCAGTTTCAACGACAATTACTGAGGCGCCATCTTTTGCTAACTCCCAGGCGCAAGCAAGGCCAACGATTCCGCCGCCAATTACTGTGACGTTGTTTTGTGAACTCATAGCCCTAGCCTAGGGACTTTGCCAGTCGGGCACATGTGCAGTCTCGAAACAAAAATGATTTGCGCGACCTTATAAGAAGTGAACTTCTTCAAAAGTGCCACCATAGGCTGGGGCAGCGTTAACCCAAGCCTGCTTGGTATTTGAATCGCCAACCAGACCCATGAATGAGTACATGTCTTCGCGCCAACGGCCCAGTGTGATGCAAACTCCAGAATCTCTGTCTAGCAAAAGATTCTTGATATCTTCGGCTGTATTTAGTCGCTCTCGGTTATCTTCAACCACTGCCATTCGGGCATATGATCCTTCGGAACCGGTGTATTCCCGAGTAAAAGCGTGGTTGGTATGACCAGAAACTTCTTCGTGCGTTGGGACATCAATTACATTGTCGGCTGCTGCTTCAACCATGAATAAATCTTTACTATCTAGCACCGTATAGTTTTGACCGACTGCGTGCGGTATTTCTCGGATGTATGCAATTGCATCAGCGGCAGTTGGTTGATGCAAAGCCCCACGTGTTACAAAATCAACAGGCATACCCGTCATGTTGGTAGCAAGGTCTAAAGCGTTCACAACAACAATTACACCGTTTGAATTCATCCCCATTGTGGCTAGTGACCCTGGATAGGTGGCAGCGATAACTCCCAATCCAGATTTATCTTTAACTCGCAACACGGTTTGCAGCCCGTTGGTCCAATCGGGTAAATCCATGTTTTGTCCAGCAGATCGGGAACCTTCTCTAGTTATTGCAATTGCAGTGCAACCCATTCCGCCGGTGAGCGCCCAAGATTCATCCAACATAGAAAGTGCTGCGACTTGATACCAAGGCATATTCGCAGCTTCGGCCATGGCCTCTAATTCAGCAACTAAGTCCGGGCAATAACGCTCGGCAGTTTCCCAGCCACCCACTTCAGTTAATCGCTGCGCCAGATCCTCAGCGTCGACATCGTTCTTGCTGAAGTGAAGTACCCATCTATTCCAAGCGGTTTCAAGAAGATCTGAAAGTTGCTCACCAAGTTGCGCGCCACGTTCCGCGCCTGACCCAGATGCAGTGACTAGGTTTAACGCCATCACATACTCCTAAAGCAAAAATGTGCGGGTGAGCGTCGCTGCGTTTTGGGGGTCACTCGTAATGTGCTGACCATTGAACGTTACGACATTTCCGGAGTGATCGACATGGATTTCGCCAAG
>JBIIMD010000112.1:0-2848 GCA_044232525.1 Candidatus Nanopelagicales bacterium
ACCGGGCTCAACCGCTCGATGTCATTCGAAACATACATCCGTTAATCATCTAGCGCCCTCGGCAGGAATCGGACCTGCGACCTGCGGTTTAGGAAACCGTTGCTCTATCCACTGAGCTACGAAGGCTTGTTGGCTTATCTTATTGAAAACAAAGGGTATGCACACAAACCGGCTCACGTGGTTTCTTCTATCTTCAGAAAAAGTGAACATAAGGGGAACATTGCTTCGCCAGATTCACTTACTCGGCCTCTTTCAGATGGTCTTCTATTATTGGTTTGAGATACCGCCCCTTCGCGCCTGCAGCCTTCATTTTCCCCTGCGTTGTGGCCTTTGCATAGAACTTGAGAGTTGTCGAGATTGAAAGATGGCCCATTCGTTCTTGTACAACCTTCGCATCGTGCCCTTCAGCGACAAGCATCGTTGCATGGGTGCGACGAAGGTCGTGGAACGTTATGCCTTCTAGACCTGCCTTCATACAAGCAGGCAGAAAAATGCGACTGCGAAAATTTGAATGATGCAGGGGTTTTCCATCGGGGCTAGTGAATAATGGCGAATCAGCATCGGCTCCGTTACGACCGGTATCAGCAATATGCATAGAAATACGAAGAGTGTCTTCAGGGTCAAGCGGCAATTCCCGTATACCTGCAGCCGTTTTACTATCTGTCACCATGACTGTGTTTAAAAAAGGCTTAAAGTCACGAATCTTCATGTTGGCAAACTCGCTCCAGCGCACACCAGTAGCTAAAACAAAATGAATGGCATACTCGTATCGGGAGTCAATCGCGTCAAGAAGTGCGTTGCACTGTTCGGGAGTAAGAGGATTACGTCGAACCTCTTTAGCTTTCGGACGTTTGATGCCTTCCATTGGATTGCGAACGATGATGTTCTGCAGCATTGCCTCGGCAAAGACTGGTCGCATGACATTTAGGTGATTGAAGATTGACCGTGGCGCAAGACCAGCATCGGTCCACCTCTTTATTGCTTGGATGATATGCGTTCGATGAATCTGGCTAAGAGCCATATCTCCAAACAAAGGCCCAATATGTTTCTGCATTATTCCGTCACGACGGAGAATTGTCGATGGACCATGCTCGAGTGTGGCAAACACTTCTTGTGCAAAGTCACCGAACTTAACTTTTGCACGACGGTCGTCTGGAAGCATTCCACGAGACTTTTCATGTTCGACGTTCCTCTGATGCTCCTTAGCTTCTCGTAACGTGCGGAAAGTCTTTGACGTTTGTGTTCCGTCGCAGCGACGCCACTTGACTTGATAACGCACTCCGTGCTTAGTTTTCTTGATGAAAATTCCCGGGTGCTTACTCATTAGTCATTTCCTTTCATCCAACCCCACGAATGGTGGTTGTTAATAAACCTGTTGATATCGCTGCGGCGGAATCGGGCATCTGCTGTTGTGCGAATGCACGGCAACTTCTTGTCCCTGCGCCAACCGTTGAGTGTAGTGATGCCGACTTTGCAGTATTCGGCGGCTTGCTCCGCTGTGAATAACGGGTCATCGACGAACGGGTTGAATTCGTTCAGCTCATCATCATTTGTTGCTTGCGTCATTTACTTTCTCCTCTAGTTGAAGTAATGAATCCACGGCTTCGAGCAGCCATGATTCTTTTGGTGGCAGTTGACACGCTGATTCCAAATGCATCTGCAACAGCCTTCTGCACCGGCAGACGCGCCTGAAACGCTGCTTTGTAAATCTCAGCAACGGCTAGCAGGTCATCTTCAGAATGTTGTCGTCCTTGGTGCGCTGTAGTCCCCTTTCGATTGCGAAGCATGCGTTTGGGATATTCGGACTCAATTGCAAGGTCATTGCGAAAGAGATTGTCCAACGGAATCTCACCCAACATGCGCCGGGTTATTGGTGAACTCAAGTCTGTTGTCTCAATCGTGATTGCCGAGATGTCCGGTCGTCCGTTGAAAACTTTGAACTCTGCTGTGAGAAGCAACTTTCGGCCAAGGCTGTCGGTGTATTCCATGACGGCATCTGGCCTAGATGGCTTGTGCTTCTTCGGTGTCTTATCGATTTGTGCCATTTTTTCCTTTTTCTTTGGAGTGAGCGTTTACGGTACCACCATAGATAACTAAACACAACCTTAAGCAGCATTAATGTGAGTCGCCTGAGGCAACTAAATGGGTGAGTCAAAATTGCATCTACAGTAGGCAATGAACTCAACAAGGTTTTACACAGAAATACGGTAAGAGGAAAATGAAGAAGACTCAAAAATACATGGCCATACTCGCTCTTGTGGCACCTATCTTTCTGGGCGCCTGTGGAAGTTCTGGGAGCAGTGCCACGACAACGACAGTGGGTGTTACTACTAAGACAGAAGAATCAAAATTGAATTTCAATATGATTTGTACTCCAGGTGCGTGCGCTGAAGACGGAGCAGATGAGGATTACTTAAAATTGGTGAAGAACGGACTCACCCCCAATTTTCTTTCTACTATCTCCGACGCAGACCTGTTCACTTTGGCGACAGGCTGGTGTAAATACCTCAGTACGTCAGGTGGATGGCCAAAAATCAAGGCTGACTTCCAAGACAAGTATGACAGAGGCCAAAAAAATGAGTACATGCTGCTGGTGGGGACAATTTTGGGCTCTCTGGAATATTGCCCTTCTCGCTTCGGGGAAATAAGAGGCTTTGTGGAGTCTCTGCCAGAACTGAACCCCTGAGTTGATAATTGAAAAGGTCTCTGTTGCTGGCTAACAAGCCAATGTTACGAGAGCACCATTTTGACAACAATGAGATTTGAGCAATACAGAAGAAAAGTGACAACAAATGAAGAAGACTCAAAAATACATGGCCATACTCGCCCTTGTACTCCCAACTGTTCT
>JBIIMD010000113.1:0-2836 GCA_044232525.1 Candidatus Nanopelagicales bacterium
GTGCCGTTGTCAGATGGTGGACCAGGTTTTGTTGGTGGACTTCACGCAGTTTTAGGTGGCGAGCTAATTACCGCAATCGTTACGGGTCCGCTTGGCGAGAAAACACCAGCTCAGTTTTTACTTCGTGGCAATGAAGCTTGGATTGAATCTGCCCAAGCATGTGGTCTGCACTTAGTCCCGGCGGAAAAAAGAGATCCAAGATTCACTTCAACATTTGGTGTTGGGGAATTGATATCCCACGCAATTGATAGGGGAGCGAAAACAATTACGGTCGGTTTGGGTGGAAGTGGAACTAACGACGCCGGTGCTGGAATGCTCGCGGCTCTTGGTGCAACATCTGATGGAGCACTTGATGCTGGCGGCGGCGCATTAAAGTCATTGTCCAAAGTTGATCTAGGTGCAGCACTTGAAAAGATTTCTAACATTGAATTAATAGCGGCAAGCGATGTCGATAATCCATTGCTAGGACTGCGTGGTGCCACCGCAGTTTTTGGTCCTCAAAAAGGTGCTGATGATTTTGCGGTAATGGAACTTGAGGGCGCACTCGAGAACTTTGCCGCACTCTGCGGACGCCGAAGCGACGGCAAGGATCCAGCTGTAGCACTTGGTGCTGGCGCAGCTGGTGGACTTGGATATGGACTGCTTTTAGTTGGCGCTAACCGAGTCGCTGGCATTGAAACAGTGTTAGAGATTGTGAATCTAGATGACGAGATCTCAAAGTCAGACCTAGTTATCACTGGCGAAGGTTGTCTTGACGATCAAAGCCTGCATGGCAAGGTAATCGCAGGCGTAGCGAGTCATGCAGCGGCACTTGGCAAGCCTTGTGTTGTCCTGGCAGGGGAAGTCCGATTAGGTAAACGTGAATGCGCCACGGCTGGAATTGACTCGGCATACTCAATGAGCGAGTTCGCTGGCCGCGAAAGATCGATGGCTAATCCGACTGAAGTATTGGCTGAAGTTTCTGCCCGGATGTCCCAGACCTGGGGACGCAGGTAGCAATAGAAGCAAATATCGCTATTTTGGCAAGAGTGACGTAGCCTAGAGATAGCAACGGTGACACCGAGCGTTGAGCAGGTCGTGGTTTAGAAACCAGGACGAAAAGGAGAATCATGACAACTGAAACCGCACAAGAAAGCAGCGTAGTAATTACTGAAACTGCTGCCGTAAAGGTTAGAACTTTGCTTGACCAAGAAGGTCGCGATGATTTAAACCTGCGAATTGCGGTTCAGCCAGGTGGTTGCTCAGGCCTGCGCTACCAGCTGTTTTTCGATGACCGCAGTCTCGATGGCGATGTGCGTCAGGAAATCAATGGTGTCGGAGTTGTGGTTGATCGCATGAGCGTTCCTTATCTAGGCGGCGCTGTGATTGATTTCGTAGACACTATCGAGAAGCAAGGTTTCACCATCGATAACCCAAATGCCGGATCATCCTGCGCTTGTGGAGATTCATTCAGCTAGGCCTTCAACAAAATAGATTTGACCAAAATCCGCCCCTACCTCGGTAGGGGCGGATTTTTTTGTTAGGCTCTCCGATTGTGCGTATAGCGATAACTGGATCAGTTGCAACTGACCACTTAATGACTTTTCCAGGCCTCTTTAATGATTCATTAATGGCAGACCAGCTACACAATGTGTCGCTGTCATTTCTAGTTGACGACTTGCAGATCCGCCGTGGTGGTGTCGCGGCAAACATTAGTTTTGGAATGGGCGTACTGGGCGAAAATCCAATTTTGGTAGCCGCAGTTGGATCTGATTTTGCGGACTACCAGTCTTGGCTGGAAAAGCATGGTGTTGAGTGCAGTCACGTTCACATTTCGAAGACCGCTCACACTGCACGGTTCATGTGCACAACTGATCAAGAACAAAATCAGATCGCATCGTTCTATCCAGGAGCCATGAGCGATTCTGTAGAACTGGAACTTGAGAAGATTTCGGAAAAGGTTGGCGGAATCGATTTGGTACTGATTGGCGCAGATGACCCAGATGCAATGCGCAAGCACACGACTGCCTGCAAGACACTGGGCATTCCGTTTGTCGCAGACCCATCTCAGCAACTCCCTCGCCTCGACAGCCAGCAAACTATTGACGTCGTAGATGGGGCAAAATACCTGTTTAATAACGAATATGAAGCAACTTTGATCGAGCAACGAACGGGCTGGTCATCCGAAGAAGTTTTGGAACATGTCGGAGTGCGCGTCACGACAATGGGAAGCAAGGGGGCTCGCATCACGTCACGCGAAGGTCTCGATATTTCCGTTCCGGTGGCCCAAGAGAAATCAATCAAGGATCCCACTGGAGTTGGTGACGCATTTCGAGCTGGCTTTTTGACCGGACTTGGCTGGGGGTTATCACCACAGAGATGCGCTGAAGTTGGGTCTCTATTAGCCACTTATGTGATTGAAACTATTGGCACTCAGGAATACATTCTTGATAAAGCAGAATTCATTTCTCGGCTTGATGAAGCCTACGGAAGTGAATGCGCACAAGATGTGGCAAGTCACCTAAGTAAGTAATTTAAGATGCCAAACCATCAGGCAATTGATTTTCCTGACCCGGTAACTGCGCCAGACGACACCGACTTAATTGCTCTCAGCGCATTTGATGCGAGCGGCTATCCACTTGAACTTAATCCCGACCTGACGTGGCCAAAATTGACTAGCTTTGGATCAAATTGGAACCCAGAAACTTTGTTGACTGCATACCGGACTGGCTTATTTCCGATGCCGTATGAGATTGATGGGCAGGAATCAGCAATTGGTTGGTGGTCGCCACAACCACGAGCCGTATTTCATCCAGGTGAGATTCACGTATCAAGGTCACTACGGGCGGCACAGAGA
>JBIIMD010000114.1:0-2827 GCA_044232525.1 Candidatus Nanopelagicales bacterium
TTGGCGGTGGCTAGTTCCCATTACTGAAACAGACTTTTCGACCAAGGCTTGAATCTGTTCCGGGCGAACCTTTGAAGGTCCAGCCCCGAACCGGCCATCTTCGGGCAATAGTTCAGCAGGAATTACGATTTCAGAGGAGTTAGCCATTAGCCAAGTTTAGGTCAGGCCAGCAAAATTGTTTTGCCAAGGTTTTGCAGCAACTCATTCAACGAATAGATTTCAAATTCGCCGCACCTTACACTCAAACTATGTATGGAAATCTTGGCCGAATAGGGGTCATCACGCTGGCTACGGATACCAGTGTTCATCCTGAGATTCAAAGGTTGATGCCGGATGGTGTCCACACCTACCCAGCTCCAATTTTGTTACCGCGAGGTGAAGTAGATGCCCAGGCTCTGGCTGAAATGTTGGAAACTGATTCCTTGGAAAACGCCGCATCGATTTTGACCTGGACTGGTGCGAAAACCATCCTGTTTGCTTGCACAACTGGCAGCTTGGTTCATGGGCTTGGTTGGGATAAAGAATTAGTTGATCGAGTAACCGCAGCTTCAGATCTACCTGCAACAACGACAGCAACTGCAGTGCTGCGAGCATTCAAGGCTTTGAATGTTACGAAGTTAGCCGTTGTCACTCCTTATATAGATGAACTAAACCAAATCGAAAAGAAGTTTTTTGAAGATAGTGGCTTTGCAGTTCATGACATCACTGGACTTGGACTAACAACTGATCCTGAAATTGGTGACTTATATCCAAGTGATGCCCTTGCCAGCCTAGAAAAAGTCTTCGACAAAACTTGCGATGCCATCTTTATTTCGTGCACTGACTGGCACATCGTTGAACTAGTTCCAGAGCTTGAAGCAAAGTATGGCGTACCAGTAATTACGAGCAACTTAGCTGGAGCCTGGGCTGCGCTTCGCGATATCGGTTACACAACTCCGCAACCAGAAAACGGTCGACTCTTTACTGTTTAGTTTTGCTATTGAACTTAAGGTGAAAGTCGAATAACTTTCCAAGCCGAAGCATCGGCAAGATCGCTTAAATCGCCAGTCTTAACAAAACGCAATCGATCGTGCAGACGCGAACGTCGGCCTTGCCAAAATTCAATTGCGGAAACTGTAATCAGATAACCACCCCAGGCATCTGGCAGTGGAACGTGTGTGCCTTCTGGATACTGCGCTTCAAGTTCTTTCATCCGGATTTCTAAAATTTCGCGGGAATCAATCACCGAAGATTGCGCGCTAACGATCGCGCCCAACTTGGAGCCGTGTGGACGAGTTTCAAAGTATGCACTGGATTCTTCGCGGGAAACTTTTGTAGCCGTTCCAATTACATTCACTTGGCGATGAAGTGGATACCACGGAAAGGTAAGACTCACTTGGGAGTTAGCAGCAATTGCATCTGCCTTCGCTGATCCATAGTTTGTATAAAACGTAAGGCCGCGAGCATCGATACCCTTAAGCAAAACTGAGCGAGTTGAAATAACGTCATCTGAATTACGAACGCCAATCACCATGGCATTTGGTTCGATCAATGCATCTGGACCCACGGCTACAGCATCGGCTAACCACTTAGTGAATTGATCTAGCGGATTGCTGGCTAAATCAGCTTCGGTCAGTTGGTCCTTGTCATAAACAATTCGCATATCTGATGGGTTGGGCGTATCAATGCTCATGCCTTAAGTCTGGCGCAGAATGCACCAGCCTGCGAGCCTTTAACTACCACCAGCCTGTGAGTTCAGGCACGTGTTGTGCCAGAGTGTGTCTGTGTCCAAGCTGCTTCTTGACTTAACTCCACTTCGGGATATTCCTGACTACCGGAGAATCTTTACCGCAGTCTCAATTAGCAACATTGGCCAGCAGATGACTGCGGTGGCAGTCGCAATCCAGGTTTATGACATAACGAAGTCTTCATTTGCAGTGGGACTAGTGGGCCTATTTCAATTAATCCCACTGATAGCCCTAGGGCTATTCGGTGGTGCGATGTCAGATTCTTATGACCGCCGAACTATTGGCTTTGTTTCAGCCGTCGGTATGGCTGGTTCCAGTGTTCTGTTATTGATCCAAGCGGTTCAAGACAACCAACAAGTTTGGCCACTGTATCTATTCGTTGCGATGTCGTCGGGGTTCTATGCAGTTGGTAATCCAGCTCGGCAAGCGATCATTCCGAGGATTGTTCCTAAAGAACTTTTGCAAGCGGCAAACTCACTTTCATTCTTAACGTGGAACATCGGCTTTACTATCGGACCGTTACTAGGTGGTGTCTTAATTGCCGTAACTGGCGATGTGGTAGTTGCATATGCAGTGGACGCAGTCGCCTTCACGGTGATGATGTGGGCGATGTGGTCGCTACCAAAGCTTCCACCAATGGAAGGTGCGCCTCTGAAACCAAATCTTTCCAGCGTGAAGGAAGGTTTAGTTTTCCTCAAAGGTAAGCGCAATATTCAAATGACTTTCTATTTAGATCTTGCAGCCATGATTTTTGGAATGCCACGCGCACTGTTTCCTGCGATCGCTTTACTTTGGTATGGCGACTCGGGGGTATCAACTGCAGCCATCGTCGGCTTACTGACCGCAGCTCCAGCCTTAGGTGCTGCTCTGTCTGCAATCTTCAGTGGCCCACTGCAGCGTATCTATAAGCAAGGGACTGCAATTGTTTGGTCGATTGTTGGCTGGGGAGCGGCAATCAGTGCCTTTGGCATGACTCGCAATCTTTACCTTGCACTATTTCTATTGGCTGTCGCTGGTGCTGCCGACAACATCAGTGCAATCTTCCGAACCACCATGATGCAAGTTGTGATTCCAGATGAATACCGCGGTCGCTTGCAAGG
>JBIIMD010000115.1:0-2818 GCA_044232525.1 Candidatus Nanopelagicales bacterium
GTCGCATCATCTGCTTCGTCTAATGAGACTGTTAGCCAGAGCAATGCCCGAAAGAAAGGCTCTAGTTACCTAAAGTCTTCGGCTTTCTCGCGCACGGGTTTGATAGAGCAATTAGAGTTCGAAGGTTTTGAGAATGCTGATGCTGTCTATGGAGCTGATGCACAGAAAGCTGACTGGAATGCTCAAGCAGTACTCAAGGGTGCAAGTTATTTGAAGTCCTCTTCGTTTTCACGTTCAGGTCTAGTGGAACAATTAGTTTTTGAAGGCTTCTCGGCTTCTGAAGCTGAATACGGGGTAGCTGGAAACAGTACTGACTGGAACACTCAAGCAGCTAAGAAGGCTGCGTCATACATGAAGTCTTCAACGTTCTCTCGCAAGGGCCTAATTGACCAACTGTTGTTCGAGGGATTTACTCAAGCACAGGCTGAATATGGCGTCGGTACCACGGGGCTTTGAGAAACATTTCCTAGGATAGAAACATGTCCGAACCACTGCTTCAAGGTCGAACCACTAAGGAGTATTCCCTTACAAGCAAACTTGTGACTTGGCGAAAGTGGACTGACATCCCGCTTCTCATCATTGCGATTGGCAGTCTTCCGTTGCTTCTGCTCGAGATTATTTCGCATCGCTTAACTAGTGGAGACAAAACTTTTCTACTCGTCGTGAACGTCACCGTATTCTTGGCCTACGCAGTTGACTATGTAGTCGAGTTCCTCGTCACGCCTGAGAAGGGTCGCTATGTGCGGTCTGAGTGGTCAAGTCTTCTCATCGTCGTCGCACAACTATTTGCAATTCTCCCAGCTATGAGTTTTCTTGGATTCCTGCGTGGTGCTCGAGCATTAAGAGTTGTTAGTAGCCTCACGCGAATTATTGGTATTTCAATGGCGTCTCGTTCGCAAGGCCGAGCAATTCTCAAGAAACGAGCAACGTCATTTGCTTTTGGCTTGGCAGGATTTACTCTCATAACTTCGGCCGTCGGATTCACGCTTGCAGAGGATGTAGGAAAAGATGGACGAGTACGATCGTTCTTTGACGCTTTGTGGTGGTCAGGAGCAACAATTACCACCGTCGGCTATGGAGACATTTATCCGATTACAGCAGCGGGACGAGTTATTGCGATCTTTACGATGCTTGTTGGAATCAGCACACTGGCAGTTGTCACAGCCCGTATTGCGCAATTCCTAATCAAGAACGACGATTGATTCCCTCCTAATTTGATTCAAGTCTTGGCTATCCGCGCTGCTCTCGCAAAAGTACGGAATGCCATGGTTGCCATCACCAAAAAACAATTGGCTAGATTGCGTGAGAGCAAAGAGCAATTGTCGTCAGGAAAAGCATGAAACAACTAACTGGGCCAAAACGAATCTTCATCCCGCTTTTGGTGGGAGTTTCTGCAGTGATTGGGGCAACGAACGCGAGCGCCCTGTCTGTCAATGCCAAGCCATCAAAACCACTTGTTCAATCAATTCGCGCATCTGCAAAATCGGCAAAAGGGGCCGTTGATGTGACGGTTAGTTTTTCGATTGCGAGTACGAATGTAAAGTCTCCGATCCTGCAGACCGAGGCAAAAGTCGGCACAAAAACTTGTACCGCTAGTCGTAGGGCTACCAAGTGCACGGTGAAGGCTGTGGTGGCTGGAAAGTCCTACAAAGTTCTCGTTCGAGCAAAGAACCGAAATGGTTATAGCGCTTGGAGCCCAGGCGTTTCCTTCATCGCGAAATCTCGTGAGACTTGGTCCAGGGGTAGTGACTCCGCACCCGTCACACCAGGCGTTGCTACGACGACACCAAGCACTGACATAACGACACCAAATACGATTGGAACGACTCCGAGTACTGCCACCACGACGCCAATTGCGACCACAACTCTGCCGGTATTGCGAACCGACCTATCAAAGGCGAGCGTGCTGGGGATCTCAACCGTGAAGCTTGCAAAAGTAGAGGGAATCTCAAGTTCCGGTGTTCAATCCACCCGTGTCAGAAAGTATGCGGTGGGTGATGTGATCTTTAAGACCAGCGGAATAGTGGCGTACGCGCAAGCCGACACTTCCAGCCAGACTGGCAGTAAGTTGCTCGCGGTATCTACTACTGGAGCTGTGTCTGATGCAATATCGAGTGGAACTGCTGTTGTCAAAGATTTTTACTCTGCACCAAACGGAAATGTTTACATTGTTTTTGAATCAAAGGTTGCATTAACAACGGGTGGAACGACATGTCTCTTGGCGGTCGTTGACGTTTCTACTGGAGCGCCAACTTGTGTCGACTCCACTCTGGATTCAGTCAATTGGAGTCTCAATGCGAACTGGGGCAATTCACCAATTCAACTTGATGCATCTGGGGCCGTTTACTATGCAGGACAAGTCGGTTCGACATCTGTTCTCCGAAAGGCCAAAAATAGTGCTGTTACGGATCTGATCAATGACAACGTCGGACTCAAAGATTTCATTGTCTTGTCCGAAGGGGTAGTAATCGTTTCTGGATCGACAACTTCGTCTGGTGTTAACTGGCTCAGGCGAATCTCGGTTGCTGGTGGTCTTAAGAATCTTGCCATCACCAATGTGCAATCGCTATGGAAATTTGCCGATGGCAAGGTGTACGCCGGTGCCTTTCTTGATTCGATGTATGGAATCAAAAGGTATTCGGCTGATCTGGACGCCCTTGAGGATAAGTATTGGATTTCGGGAAACGTGAATGGAGTTTCACGGGATGCTTACTTCTCTATAACCGGGAAAGATTCAATCTCTGATTGCACTGGTGAGAACTACTCAAAGAACCTGTCTCTCTGCGGTTCTTATGGTGCAATCGTCGCTCCTGTATTT
>JBIIMD010000039.1:0-9768 GCA_044232525.1 Candidatus Nanopelagicales bacterium
CTGACCAACAAGTCCACTGACACCGTCAAGAGCAGACCGAACAGCAACAATTGCACACTCTCGAATAAGCGCCTGATCCTTTTTGTTTGCTGGGGCTGAACGCGAGTAGTAACCACTCTTTTGAACCAGTACTTTTTCAGCGCCAATCATTGGAGCAAACTGATCAGCAAACCAAGCACCAGGATTTATCTTGTCGATCTTCACATGTCCAAATGGATCTAGCGGAATTTCTTCACCACGACTTTTCATTTCAGCAACGATTGAATCTACGCCAGCACCTTCAGAAAGGAATATGTTCACATTTCCAACTTGATTCATAACTGAACTTAAGCGTTGCGCCTCCGAAACTAAATCAATCTCTAACTCCGGAACGTAGACTGCATGCACTTCTCGATTTTGTCGCGCAACACCTAGTTCTGGAAGCCAAGACATTCCATCAAGTAGGCCACGGTAAGAGACAGCAGTTGCAGCCGTTAACCAACCACAATGGCGGCCCATAACTTCGTGCACAATAAGCATTTTGGTATTTGAGCTGTACTCCGAAACGATGTTGCTGAAATGGTGAGCGCCTTCATCTGCAGCCGTCCAAGCACCAAGCGACTGTGCAATTGGGTACACATCGTTATCAATTGTTTTTGGTAGGCCAACAACACCAAGTCCGTAATCATTCTTTGCTAAAAACGCTGCTAGGTCTGCTGCGGCAGTATTGGTGTCATCGCCTCCAATCGTGTGTAACACGTCAACGCCGTCTGCGATCAGTTGCTCAGCGGCAACTTGCTGGGGGTCTTGACCTTCTGCAACTAAGCCGCGCTTAACGCAGTCTTCGATATTGGTGAGCTTTACCCGGGAATTGCCAATCGGGCTGCCACCAAATGCCTGCAAGAGATGAGCCTGACTGCGTATCTCAGGGGTAATAGTTACTGAATCGCCAAGCAATAGCCCACGATATCCATTGCGATAAGCAATGATTTCTACCTCTGGGGCTACTTTGGTGTATTCCTCTATTAGCGCACCAACAGCCGAAGATAGGCAAGGAGCTAGTCCGCCTGCGGTCAATAGTGCAACTTTTTTGATCGGCATACCGCAATTCTAGTCGTGGGCTAGTTTTGCAACGGGATTTGCAGATTTAGTGAACCGCCAGAAACGCCACTAATCTAGGTGAGTGAGTGAGATTACTTGGCCCAATCTGCCAGCGGCACAGCAGCCAACTTGGCCATCTGCCGAGGGACTAGCCCATGCACAACAGATTTTGGCTAGCCTGCCGCCACTAGTTTTCGCCGGAGAGTGCGATGAGCTTAAATCCCGATTGGCGACAGCAACAAATGGAGATGCATTTGTACTTATGGGTGGCGACTGTGCTGAAACTTTCGTTGCCAATACTGCGGATTCAATCAGAGCCCGCCTAAAGACCGTGCTTCAGATGGCAATTGTTCTTACCTACGGTGCATCAATGCCGGTGGTGAAGATTGGTCGGATTGCAGGGCAATACGGAAAACCAAGAAGTTCCTCCGAGGAAACAATTGATGGTGTCAGTTTGCCTTCGTACCGTGGGGATGCGGTAAACGGACTTGAATTTACCGCTGAATCGCGTCAACCAGATCCAATGCGACTAGTTCAGACTTACCATGCCAGTGCGGCCACACTTAATTTAGTGCGCGCATTCACGCAGGGTGGTTATGCGGATTTGCGCCAGGTTCATTCTTGGAATCAAGACTTCGTTAGTGAGTCAACTCCAGGCAAGCGCTACGAAGAAATGGCTGAGGAAATTGATCGCGCCCTTTCATTTATGACTGCATGTGGTGCAGATCCAGAAGAATTTAAGCGTGCCGATTTTTACGCCAGCCATGAAGCGCTGCTTTTGGATTACGAGAAGCCATTAACGAGAGTAGATTCTCGGACTGGAAATCTCTACGACGTGTCTGGTCACTTTGTTTGGGTAGGCGAGAGAACTCGTGAACTTGATGGTGCTCACATTGATTTTGTGTCGAAAATTAAGAACCCTATTGGCGTCAAGATCGGACCAAAGACAACTGAATCTGACATCTTGGGATTACTGGAAAAGCTGAATCCAGAAAAGATTCCAGGCCGCCTGATGTTTATAACGCGAATTGGTGCAGGAAACATTAGAAATATACTTCCAAAGCTGGTTGCCGCTGTGCAAAAAACTGATCATCCAGTTTTGTGGGTCTGCGATCCTATGCACGGTAACACTACTGAAGCTGCATCAGGACACAAGACTAGATTGCTTGACGATGTGATTGACGAAGTTCGTGGTTTCTTTGAGGTTCACAAGGCTTCAGGTACACATCCTGGCGGAATCCACATCGAGTTAACTGGTGACGATGTGACTGAGTGTTTGGGTGGTATCGGTGGCGTTAGCGAAACTGATTTACCGTTTCGCTATGAAACAGCTTGTGACCCGCGACTAAATCGAATCCAAAGTTTAGATTTAGCGTTCCAAGTTGCAGATATGCTGCGGGATCGAAAGTAGTTCTTTACACAATCTCTAAGGTAACTACCGAGCCTTTAGGGGCTTTGGAGCCAGCTGTGCCGGCAGGAGTTTGTGAGTAAACCTTGTTCAAGATTGCTACCGTTAGCTTGTTTTCAGTTACAACCTGAAAGCCAGCCGCTTCCAGTGTTGTCGTTGCAGTTTCGACATCCATGCCAACCACATTGGGTACATCCACTAAAACAGGACCTTTGCTGAGCACTACCTTTACAACAGTTCCCTTTGGGACCGTAGTTCCTGGGATTGGATCCGTTGAAAGAATGGTTCCAGCCACACTGTCATCAAAGTCTTCACGGATCGCTTCAATGCCGAGACCAATTTCACTGAGAACAACAGTTGCATCGGTGATCAGAGTGCCAATGATTGGTGGAATTTCGACTGGAGCAGGCCCCTTGGAGACCAAAATAGTGACCGGTGTTTCTCGCTTAACTGATGTACCACCCACAGGATCAGTACTTACAACTTTTCCAATTGGAATCAACTCATCAAACACTTCATTACTATCTGAAACCACCAGAGTTAAAGCCTCTAGCGCAGTAGTCGCATCTTGGGGATCTTGTCCAGCTAAGTCTGAGGGAATCAAATATCGCTCTTGACCCTTTGAGACAAACAATGTGACTGGGGAACCTTTTCGAGCATTCTCGCCACTAGTTGGTTCGGTGCGTATCACAACTCCTGCAGGAATATCCTCTGAAAATTCCTCAACAACTTCAACGCCAAACTCTAACGGCGCCAAAATCACTGATGCTTCGTCAACTGTGAGCGAAGATACTGGTGGCACAACTTCGTAACTTCCTGCAAATTGATACCAAGCACCACCTCCAACCAAAAGTGCGAGTGCTAAAAGCGTTGGAGCCAATCTGCGACCTCGCGACTTGCTCGAATTGACGCGATGGATTCCACTGGGCCCAATTCCTGGATTTGCTTTTTGTAGAGGAACTGCACCCGTTGCTCGATGAGCTCCTCGAGCTGGGGTGGGGATGACTTGAGTACTTTGCAGCGGAAGTGCAGTTGTGAGTGCTTCGGCACGCGGCACGGCTGAGATTGCTCGAATTACACCATCGCGGAATTCTCGAGCACTTTGAATTCGCTCACTTGGGGATTTGCGAGTAGCAGCAAGCACCAGATGGTCGACTGCAGGTGGTACATCAGGTTGGATTGCGCTAGGTGCTGAAACGTTGCTGTTAACGTGCTGATAGGCAACATCTAGCGGCGATGTTCCCGTGAAGGGAACTAGGCCAGTAACCATTTCATACAGCAGAATTCCACACGAGTAAACATCTGATCTCTGATCAACGGCAAGTTGCTGCACTTGTTCAGGGGACAAGTAAGCCATGGTGCCAAGTAGGACTGCCCCAGTTGAGTCGCTTACTGGAGTGTCACTAATCACGCGGGCCAACCCAAAGTCAGTTACTTTGATGTGGCCATCGTTGGTTATCAAGACATTTTCTGGCTTAATGTCTCGGTGGACGAAGCCGGCGTCATGTGCGGCAGTTAAACCAGCAAGTACTGAGCTGATTATTTCCAGTGCATGCGCGCTTGTAAGTGGACCAGACTGCGCCATAATCTCTCGGATAGTTCGTCCTTGTACGAACTCCATTACAAGAAATGGAAAGCTATCACTGATTCCTTGGTCATGAACTGCGACAACGTTAGGGTGAGTCAAAGCTGCAGTTGCTCGAGCTTCTTGCGTGAAGCGCTCTACGAAATCAGGATCGTTAACTAGCACGCCACCGAGCACCTTTAGGGCTACAGTTCGACCGAGTCTAAGATCGGTACCCCGATACACCGTTGCCATCCCACCACGAGCAATTAGCTCATCAACGCTGTAGCGGTCCTCCAAAACTTTCCCCAACATGGGATCAAAGTTTGGCAAATCCGTCATTACTTCATTCTAGATGCCGATACTAAAACTCGTCTTCACGCCACGACAAGGTACATTTAGAGGTAACCGAAAGTGAGTCACATGTCGAAGTTCGCCTATTTGAGTGTTCTTTTAGGCTGCCTTGTGGGCACGGCTTGGCTTGAATTTTTTTTGCGCACAAATGTGTATCGCAGATCAATTCGCTTGATTCTTACGGTGCTACCAGTTGTGGTTGTATTTTCAATTTGGGACGCATACGCAATAGCGCAAAAACATTGGACTTTTGATCCACGTTACGTAACCGGAATCACCACTGTTGCCAATATTCCACTTGATGAAATTCTTTTCTTTATCGTGATTCCGATTTGCGCAATTTTGTCCTTTGAGGCAGTGCGAAGCGCCCGGAACTGGGAAGCCGGAGACGAGGATTCTAAGTGACCTATACACAACTAGCAATCATCGGCGTTCTTGTTGTAATAGCCCTGGACTTGTTTGTTTTTAAAACAAAAATCTTGAAGCGAAAAGTCTTTTGGGTTTCATATTCAATTGTGATCTTTTTCCAATTGGTAACGAATGGAATTTTGACAGGATTTGGAATTGTCGAATACGACGGCGCTGCGATCATTGGCTCTTCCACTCCAACAGATTCGCCCCCAACATTTATTGGAGATGGACGATTGGTGTTTGCACCGATAGAGGACTTGTTATTTGGATTTTGTCTTGTAGTTCTCACATTGGTTATTTGGATTTGGCTGGGCCGCAAAGGTGTGCAACGTGAACCCATGTCAGGCCCACCTAGAAAAAGTGTTTATCGCTTTTTAGGAATTAAGTAGTACGTTTCCAAAGCCTGCGCGCCTGAAAATATGCAGGCACTGCAACTTTCAATCGTCTTGTAAGTGAAACTGAAGCCCGCTTGGAAAACACTTCGTAATCAATAGCTTCAACTGCATCCACAATGCCGCAATAAAGAATTCGAGCTGTTTCAATGCAGGGCTGTGAAGGTGCACCCAACATTGCGATGCCAGCACGCGAAGATTCCTCAAGTTGTCGAACTCGAGCGATTTGAAACTTCAACGCAGCTTTGATTTCGGGAGTAGCGATGTGGGCTTCCAAGTCAGATCTGGAAACCCCAAACTGAGCAAGTTCCTTAAGCGGCAAATAAACCCGGCCTCGCTCTAGATCTTCACCAACGTCGCGAATGAAGTTTGCAAGTTGAAATGCGACACCCAACTCAGTTGCATACTTGTATGCATCCTGACTTGTGGGTTCCAATATGGGAACCATCTGTAGACCTATCACTGCAGCAGAACCATAAACGTATTCATAAAGATCTTCATAGGTTTGATATTCAGTAACCGTTAAGTCCATAGTCATTGAATGCAGAAAGGCCTCAAAAAGCTCTCGCGGGATGCTCCAGCGACGAACAGTATCAAGAACGGCAATACAAACTGGATCATCGGTTTCGCCAGAATCAAACTTTGCCAAAAATTCATTACCCCAAGCATTTAGTTGTTGTGCCTTTTCGGCTTCAGTAAGCGTCGAAGCTAAGTCATCAACAATTTCATCCGCATATCGGGCAAAGCCATAAAGAGCATGAACGTATGGTCGCTTAGCGGGCGGCAGCAGGAGAGTGGCCAAATAGTAAGTTTTGCCATGTTCGGCATTTAGCTGCCGACACAATTCATAAGATTCGCGCAGCGCAGGATCGAAAATTCCAGCGGCATCGAGATCACGTTTAGACACAGAGGTAACTATATTCAATCAGGCCTTGACTTGAATCATCAACCCAGAGATTGTTTGAAATTCGAGAAATCTTCCTCTGGCGCGTAGGGTTGCTTCAGCACAAGTTGTGTGAAGTTTTGGTTAGGAATCAAGTGGCTGCTCCAAACCCAGGTCTGCTGGCTGCAATGCTCAAAGCGCAAAGACTAAGTGGAGTCATGCGCTGGAAGGTCACCTTTACCGAATCTGGGTTCAACGGTGAGACTAATTTAGCTGGCTGGAAGGGTGTCTGGCTGGACACCTCTGCAGTTAAATCAGTCCAAGACTTCATAGACGTGGTTGCTAATCAAATTTCAAGACCAAAGTTAATCGGTGCCACGCTTGCCGAGCTGGTTGAAGTTTTGATCTCGGGTGACGAGAAACTTGGAGATACCTGTATTGCTTGGACTGGCTGGCAAGATCTGATGAAATCTGATTCACAGGGCGCACTGGAAATAGCGGAAGCTTTGGAACTAGCTTGCCAAGCGGGATCTACAGTTGTTCTAGTGTGTGATTCCGTAGGTTCGTTTTCAGGTATTTCCGAACTTTCCCAGGGCTAGTCTCGCTGTTGAACCAATTCTGGCTCAAGCTGTGATTAATTCTTAGCGTCGCGCCCGTGATACGTAGGACTTATCCAATCCAGTAATGCGCTCAGCGGCCAATCGTCCTGAAACTAGAACCATTGGGACACCAACGCCGGGTTGGGTTCCAGATCCAGTAAACACAACATTTTCGCCAAACATGTTTCCTGGTCGGAATGGACCGGTTTGAAGGAATGAGTGAGCGGCCGCAAATGGTGCGCCGCGCTCCATTCCGCGATCTGACCAATCTTGTGGAGTTGTGATGTGCTCAACTTCAATCGCATCACCGAAGCCGGTATATCCGCGAGCCTGCAGAGTTTCAATTGCATGATCGCGGTAAGCCGGAGCCTGCTTCTTCCAGTCAATATCAGCGTCGAGATTAGGAGTAGGAAACAGTATGTAGTAAACCTGTTTTCCAGCGGGCGCTAATCCAGGATCGCTATACGTTGGATTCGTAACCAAAACGCTTGGATCCGACATGAGTTGCTTTTTATCAATCAATTCTTCAAAGACGCCAGCCCAACTGTGCCCAAAATGAATGTTGTGATGTGCGATGTGGTCATACTTTGCAGATGATCCAGCTAAAAGCAAGTAACAAGATGGCGAATACTTAAGTCGCTTTACGCTCCATGGCTCCTTACCTAGCAGGTCACGGTAAGCAACAGGCAGATCTGGATTAAGTACTACGACGTCAGCAGCAAAGAACTCACCATTACTGGTTTCGACTCCGACGGCGCGGTTCCCATTCATTCGAACTTTGGTAACTTCAGTGTTGTACTTGAAGGTAACTCCATGTTTTTCGGCTGCTTTAGCCATTGCAACTGGTAGGGCATGCATGCCACCCTTGGGAGCAAAAACTCCAGCAACCGAATCCATATAAGCAATTACTGCGTAAATGGCTAACGCGTCATATGGAGATAGGCCTGCGTACATAGATTGAAACGAAAACACGCGCTGCGTTCTGTCATCTTTAAGGTACTGACCGACCTTTGGTGCAAGCTTTCTAAATCCGCCAAGCTTAATCAAACGAACTAGATCCATCGACAGTAGATCCAATGGTGAATCGATGTTTCGATCAATGAAATTCTTCATTTCGTACTTGTAAAGATCAGTTACAAAATCTACATACTTTAGATAGCCATCTGCCTCGCTGGCTCCAATAACTTTTTCAATCTCAGCGGCCATTGCATTGGTGTCAGAGTGCACATCCAAGACGCTGCCATCTTGATAAAAGGCGCGATACAGGGGAGCCACCGGTTCTAAAGTTAGCCAGTCATTCATGTTCTCACCAAGGCAGTCAAAAGCATCAGCAATCAAATCCGGCATAGTTAAAACGGTTGGCCCGGTGTCAAACTCAAATCCTCGGTCGCTGATTCGTCCCGCTCGGCCACCAGGAATGCTCTCGCGCTCAATTACCGTTACGTTCCGACCAGCGCCGGCCAGTCTCATCGCAGCTGATAACCCAGCTAGTCCTGCACCAACGATTACGACATCGTCAGTTTTGCCCGAGACGGTGCGCGGTGAACCTGGAATCCATCTAGAAAAGTTGCTCATGTTTATGCCGTTCGTTTAGTAGCGAGAATTGCAAGCTCGGTTAATGCAGATTTAGCTTCGGAGTTGTTTGGAAGTGACTCAAGGGCAGCTAAAGACTTCTTGAGGTAATCAGAAATTCGATTCTCTACAAAATCTTGTGCACCACAGGTTACGAGGAGCTCTTGAAGCTTTGAGATGGTATCGCTTGATAAGTCTGAACTTCCGAGATTCTCCGTCAGGTATTTTGCTTGGCTTGAACTTGCATAAGAATTTGCAAAAGCAATCAACATAGTTTGCTTACCTTCGCGCAAATCATCACCTGCTGGTTTCCCGGTTACTGAGCTATCACCAAATACTCCGAGCAAGTCATCCCGCAGTTGAAATGCTTCACCAAGAGCCAACCCATAATCACTTAGAACTTGGCTTAGCTCTGGGCGGGCTCCTGCTATCGCAGCGCCAACATGCAGCGGTCGTTCAATTGTGTATTTCGCACTCTTGAATCGAATAACCGTTTCAGCTCGCTCATGGGTGATGTCGCCACGCACTTGTTCAAGCAGATCAAGATACTGCCCACACATCAATTCGGTGCGCATGATGTCGTAAATTGATTTTGCCCGAATCAGTTTGTCATTGCTAAGCCCACTAGTTAGCAACATCTCGTCTGCCCATGACAATGCCAAGTCACCAACCAAAATAGCCGAGCCTTCCCCAAAAAGTTTGGCGCAACCATTCCAGTTTTTTGAATTGTGTAACGTCTCAAATTGTTTGTGAATTGCAGGTTTACCTCGTCGGGTATCGCTGGCGTCCATAACATCGTCATGAATCAGGGCGCAGGCTTGCAGAAATTCCAAACTTGCACACGCTCTAACCACTTCGTCTGAATCTTGGCCACCTGCGGCTACGAATCCCCAGTATGCGAAAGCAGGTCGTAGGCGTTTGCCTCCCACCAGCAGTCCTTCTAGTGATTCGATTAAAGGCAAGGTTTCTGGGGAAACATCAACCATTAGAGATCTGTGTACAGATACAAAATCATCAAGATTTGTCTGGATGCGCTCTCGTAGCCCGTTGGCGTCTAGCGGATTTATTCCCACTAGTTCAGGGTATTGGTTGGGTCCAGTTATTGCACTTTCAGTGAGGTAGAACAATGGTGATATGACATTTGAGGAGTATCTAGTTGCTTGGGCAAAGCTCCATGGCATGCAGAGCCCAAAGGGATTGGTTCGATGGTGGCTGCGAATCTCATTTGTGCTTTCAACGCCCTTGACAAGATTCAATCCAAATCTGATTACGGTATTTGGCCCCATACTGATGGGCGCAGCGGTACTTCTTGCGGCAAGTCAAAATCAGTTCTATTTCCTTGCCAGTTTCCTGGTGCTGGTCGTTGGTTTAGTAGATAGCTTCGACGGCATGGTTGCAGTCAGAACCGGGAGAACTAGTTCTTGGGGAGCATTTTTAGATGGTGTCGTTGATCGATTCATTGATGTGGGGATTGGAGTCCTACTAATTGTTCTAGGGGCACCCAT
>JBIIMD010000129.1:0-2778 GCA_044232525.1 Candidatus Nanopelagicales bacterium
TTTGATCCCAATCGCAAGTATGAACTGGCTTTATACAGTAGTGGCATTAGCAAGTGGTGCGCTGTTTATCTACGAGGCATATGCTTTGCGCTCTAGAGTGCGAAAGAACCGAGACGATTTAAATCCGATGCGACTATTTCACTGGTCTATCTCGTACCTATCTCTAATTTTTCTTGCAATAGGTATTGACCCGTTCCTGTAGATCAGCCTCTGGTGTTGCGAGCCAGGTAGAACTTCACAGTAAAGATCCAGAGCAAACATGCACCGAGTACATGCACTGCGACCAACCCCCAAGGCAATCCAGTAAAGAACTGGGTGTAGCCAACTACTCCTTGCGCAAAACAGATTCCAAGCACGATCCAAGCTTGTTTGATTACTGGTTTAGGAGCGGCGGTAGCAAGAAGTGAAATAAGTAGTCCGATGGTTAAGCCAAGGAACAGCCAAACTGTTGCAGCGTGAATAGTTGTTATGTTTCTAAATTCGAAACCTAAGCGAACTATGTCATTAGTGTCTCCTGCATGCGGACCAGACCCAGTTACTAAAGTGCCAATGCCAATTACCAATAAAGCTAGCCAGACGTGAATGCGCATACCAATGTGAATTGGTTTGGCAACTTGCAATGTAACAGGACGGTCATTTCCTTCTTGCGCCTTAACAAGCAAAACAACTGCAACGGTAATTAGTCCGATTGAAACCATGAAGTGCGCTGCCACGATCAGTGGATGCAATCCAGTCAACACTGTTATGCCACCCAAAACTGCCTGCACGAGAATTCCAACTAGAACACCAAGCGCCAAGATCGTTAGTGAGCGACGCTTGTTGTGTCCTGACAACTTGCGCTCTCGATTATGTTTAAAAACCGCAAGTAGTGAAGCAATAGCCACAATAAGCAGAACAAAAGTTAATAGTCGATTGCCAAACTCGATGTACTTGTGAAATGCCTCAGTTTGATCGGATGTCGGCGCAATAGAGCCAGCTACACACTCTGGCCAAGTTGGGCACCCCAACCCAGAGGCGGTGAGTCGAACCGTGGCTCCAGTCAGGACAATGCCAGCCTGCGCGATCACGTTAAAGATAAGGGTCCGACGTTGCCAGTTATGGAGTTTTGGGGGAGTCACTCTTACAGCCTAAAGGGCTTATCTACTTAGTGCTTATTGGGTAGTTGGCCCGTCACGACCCCGAAGGTGCGAAACTGGCTGATATACGCAACAATGAAGTTGTGAAATTCGAAGGATCCGCCGCCGCCACGGTGGCGCGCACCCTTTTGCAGGCAGGACCCTCTACTGCCACCGATGTAGCACAGACTCTAGGTCTTTCTGGGGCAGCCGTGCGTAAGCAATTAGATCTGTTACTTGAAACCGGATTGGTTGAATCAAGCGAGCGCGCACCTTATGGTCCGGCAGCGCTGGATTCAAAGCGAGGCCGGGGTCGACCTTCGCGGGTTTTCATGCTTACAGCGGCCGGACGCGCAAGATTTGGTCAGCATCAAGAAAGTTTAGGCCTAAGTGCAGTTAAGTATTTAAGCACGACGGCTGGTTCCGGCGCGGTTACCGAGTTCGCGAGCTCGATCGCAAAAGATTTCGTAAGTCGCCACAAAGAGATTTCGAAACTAGAAACTATTGAAGAGCGGGCGGTCGCACTAATTGATGCGCTCAATCAAGACGGTTTCGCAGCAACGGAAACCCCAGGCCTGTACGGGTCCACACAGATTTGCCAGCACAATTGCCCAATGGGTGATGTTGCTGTCGAATTCCCAGCACTTTGTGAAGAAGAAACAAAGGCGTTCTCCGAATTGACCGGAGTGCACGTAACTCGTTTGGCAACAATTGCAAAGGGAAATGCAGTTTGCACGACATTAGTTCCACACACACGAAGGGAAAACGCATGACAACCCAACAGGAACATCTAGACGCACTCGGAAATTACGAGTTTGGTTGGCACGACAATGATCTCGCTGGAATCAACGCGCGACGCGGAATTGACGAATCAGTCGTTCGTAACATCTCTGGCTTAAAAAACGAGCCACAGTGGATGCTAGATCTTCGCCTAAAAGGCCTTGGATTGTTTGGCAAGAAGCCAATGCCAAACTGGGGTAGTGATTTGTCGGGAATTGATTTTGACAACATCAAGTACTTCGTGCGTTCAACTGAGAAGCAAGCCACCAGTTGGGATGACCTGCCGGACGACATCAAGAACACCTACGATCGCCTGGGTATTCCGGAAGCCGAAAAACAACGTCTAGTGTCTGGTGTTGCTGCGCAGTATGAATCTGAAGTTGTTTACCACAAGATTCGTGAAGACCTTGAAGAGTTAGGTGTAATCTTCGTAGACACTGACACAGGTTTGCGCGAGCACGAAGAACTTTTCAAAGAGTACTTTGGAACTGTTATTCCAGTTGGAGATAACAAGTTTGCTGCGTTAAACACTTCGGTATGGTCAGGTGGATCGTTCATCTACATCCCAAAGGGTGTACATGTGGATATTCCACTTCAGGCATACTTCCGAATCAACACTGAGAACATGGGTCAGTTCGAACGCACCCTGATTATCGTTGACGAAGACGCTTATGTTCACTACGTCGAGGGTTGCACTGCACCTATCTACTCAAGTGATTCATTGCACTCAGCCGTTGTTGAAATCATCGTTAAAAAGGGTGCTCGTTGCCGTTACACCACGATTCAAAACTGGTCGAACAACGTTTATAACTTGGTAACCAAGCGTGCTGTTGCTCATGAAGGTGCAACCATGGAATGGGTTGATGGAAACATTGGCTCAAAG
>JBIIMD010000117.1:0-2717 GCA_044232525.1 Candidatus Nanopelagicales bacterium
CGTACTTGTTGTAGGTGCTGGAACCGCTGGTCTTGAAGCTGCAAAGAAGTTTTCCGATCTTGGCAAAAGCGTCATTGTTATGGACGACAAGCCAACCGCTGGTGGTCACCTGGTCTACTTAGGTCAACCGGTTCCAGCTGAACTTCTTGCAGTACTTGAGCGCGAAAACGTAACTTACTTGCCACGCACCACAGTGCAAGGTTTATATGACCAGGGATATTCAGTTGCAACGGAACGTCGCACTGATCACCTTGATGTCAACGTTCATACCGAAATGTCACGCATTAGAACTTGGCACATACGTGCTGATCACACAGTGCTTGCAACTGGTGCATTCCAGCGTCATTTGGTTTTTGCCAACAATGACCGTCCAGGAATTATGCTTTCGCACGCGGCAGCCACTTATGTTTCTAATGGAGCTAACCCATTTAAGACGGCAGTGGTTGTAACCGTTGATAATCAGGGTTACCGCGACGCAATTAGATTGCACAAAGCTGGAGTACATGTAGCTGCTGTTGTTGACATCAGAAAAAAGGTTTCCAAGTCCTCAAAGAAATCGTCACGCAAAGCCATTGAAAAACTAGGTATTCGTTTAATCAAGGGCGCCACCGTTATTGATACCCAGGCAAATCTCGACGGCTTGCTAAGCAGCGTCACGATTGTCGATGCAAAATCAGATCTTCAAGAAACCATCAAAACTGATCTGTTAGCTGTTTCAGGTGGTTGGACTCCAATTGTTCACCTGGCTACTTTTATCGGCATTAAGCCGACTTGGAGTGCCAAGCGCGCTGCATTCATTGTTAAGCACAAGGATTCACTGACAAGTACTACTGGCATGTTGGCTGGCGAATTCGGTGACGATGATGAGGCTGCCATTTTCTTTGGTCCAAAGCTTTCAACTGAACAAGCACTCGTTGCCTTCGTTGATTACCAGCGTGATGCAACCTACCGTGATTTCAAGCGTGCAATTGATGCTGGCATGAGAAGTATCGAACACGTTAAGCGTTACACCGCGATCGGTACTGCGCATGATCAAGGTAAGACCAGTGGCACCGTAACTATGGGCCTAATCGGTCAAGCCATTGGCAAGGCACCAGATGAAATTGGTTCGCTAACTTTCCGCCCGCCATATATTTCAATTCCATTTGCTGCATTAGCTGGGCGCGACCGTGGATTGCTTTCAGATCCAGAGCGCACTACCCCAATTCATGCTTGGCATGTTGCCAGTGGCGCACCAATGGAAGATGTCGGCCAGTGGAAGCGACCATGGTATTTCCCTAAGTCAGGCGAAAACATGCATGCCGCGGTTCTGCGCGAATGTGCTGCAGTTCGTGAAGGCGTTGGCGTTATGGATGCCTCGACACTTGGCAAGATCGATATTCAGGGTAAAGATGCCGGAGAGTTCTTGGATTTGATTTACACCAACATGTTCTCCACGCTGAAAGTTGGCATGAGTCGATACGGCTTAATGTGTGGCATAGATGGCATGGTCTTTGACGATGGTGTTACGACTCGAATCAGTGAAAACCATTGGCTTATGACAACCACAACTGGTGGAGCTGCAAAAGTTCTTGACTGGTTAGAGGAATGGCTACAAACCGAATGGCCACATCTTGAGGTGTACTGCACTTCAGTAACGGAACAGATTTCTACAGTTGCCATCGTTGGTCCAAAGAGTCGCGAATTGATGAGTCGTCTTGCTCCATCACTTGATGTTTCTAATGAAGCTTTTGCTTTCATGGAGAACAAGCATGCTGATGTTGCTGGCGTCCCGGCTCGAATTGCCCGAATCTCGTTCTCTGGCGAACTAGCTTATGAAATCAACGTGCCAGCAATTTACGGATTGCACATTTGGGAATCAGTTATGTCAAAGGGTGCTGACTTAAACATCACGCCATACGGTACCGAAACCATGCACGTACTTCGTGCTGAAAAAGGATTCGTAATCGTTGGTCAGGAAACTGATGGAACCCAAACTCCAGATGACCTAGACATGAATTGGATTGTCTCCAAGAAGAAGGACGACTTCATTGGTAAGCGTTCATTCAGTCGGGCTGATACGGCTCGCGATGGTCGTCACCAATTGGTAGGAATTCTGGCTGATGATGGTAGTTATGTGATTCCAGAAGGTGCTTACATAGTGGCTGGTGCAGACGAGAAAACTGCTCCACCCGTTAAGCACATTGGCTACATCACCAGTTCTTATGATTCATCTGCACTAGGTCGTTCATTTGCACTTGCACTAGTTGCTAACGGTCTAGCCCGTAAGGGCGAGAAGATTGCCATCCCGATGGCTGATCGCGTTGTAACTGGTGTAATCACCGATTCAGTATTTGTTGACAAGGAGAACACACGTCGTGACGGTTAATCTCGAATTTGCAAAGAGCCCACTAGGTGGCGCGAAGCACGGTGGTCTTGATAAAGCTGTCTTGATTCAAGAGGTTCCCTTTACTCCTGGCTTTGACTTGCGAGTGGATCCAGACTCCAGTGGATTCGCCGCAGTAAGCCAAGCACTTGGACTTAACTTGAATCCAAAAGTTGGAACGGTGGTTCGCAACAATGCTGCCTGCATAGTTGGCGATGAATTGCCGGCAGCCCGCGGAATTAGCGCTCTATGCCTAGGCCCAGACTGGTGGTACTTAACTGGTACTGCTGATATCCAGGCACTGCTAAAGCCAGTCCAGGAATCACATCACATTTCACTGGTGGACGTAAGT
>JBIIMD010000118.1:0-2714 GCA_044232525.1 Candidatus Nanopelagicales bacterium
CTTGGATCTGGAAAGCCAGCAATTGGAAATTTTGGCGTAAATACCCTTGCTAATGCGTCACGATTTCCCGAATACCAAGTAGATCGTGTTGGATTAGACCTACTCGTGCATTTCACTACTCGTTAAGGCGGAATATGTTTACTGGAATTGTCGAAGAACTTGGTCGCGTTGCCGCGATTCAGGCTCTGCCAGACAACGCCATCCGCATAACTATTGAGGGCCCAACTGTCCTAAGTGATGCAAATTTGGGCGACTCAATCTGCGTAAACGGCGTGTGCCTAACAGTTGCTGAACAAAATGGTGACCAATTTACGGCCGACGTTATGAGCGAAACTATTAACCGAACCACAATTGGCGATTTGCTAGCTGGTTCCCAAGTAAACCTGGAACGCCCAGTCACACTTGCCACTCGACTTGGTGGACATTTAGTTCAAGGTCACGTGGATGCAGTTGGCGCCGTTTCCGCACGTGAACATTCCGAAAACTGGGATGTAGTAACAATTACCCCACCAAAAGAATTACTTAAGTACGTAGTTGAAAAGGGAAGCATCACAATCGATGGCACTTCACTTACTGTTTCTGCGGTAACTGATACAACTTTTTCGGTTTCCTTGATTCCAGCTACGTTAGAAAAGACCACATTAGGTATTCGCCAAATTGGTGATCGCGTGAATCTTGAAGTTGATGTCTTGGCAAAGTACGTCGAGAAGTTAGTAGCTGCGCAATGACCAGACTAGATTCCATCGAAGATGCCATCCTTGCGATTCGCGAAGGCAAGCAAGTTGTAGTTGTAGACGATGAAGATCGCGAAAATGAAGGCGACTTAATTCTTGCCGGCGTTAAGGCAACCGCAGAAGCCATCGGTTTCATGAACCGTTACACATCTGGCGTAATTTGTGTGCCGATGGAAGGCGAAGCACTTGATCGCCTTGGTCTGCCACCAATGACGCATATCAATGAAGACCGTAAGGGCACTGCTTATTCGGTAAGCGTTGACGCTCGTGACGGAATTGATACTGGGATTAGCGCTGCTGATCGCGCCAAAACAATTCGCGTGCTTTGTGACTCAGCAACTGAGCCGTTTGAACTAACTCGTCCAGGTCACGTTTTCCCACTACGCGCTATGCCAGGTGGCGTACTTCGTCGACCAGGTCACACCGAAGCTGCCGTTGATCTTGCGCGCTTAGCCGGATTACGTCCAGCTGGAGTTATCGCTGAAGTAGTTCATGATGATGGCTCAATGATGCGAGCGCCTGCACTTCGCGAGTTTGCTGACACTCACGGCTTAATGATGATTTCTATTGCAGATTTGATTGCTTACCGTCGCAAGAACGAATCGCTCGTTGAGTTAGTCGCCACTTCGCAACTACCAACCGAGTTTGGCGTCTTTGATATTTGTGGTTACCAAGGAATTCTCGATGGCATTGATCACGTAGCAATGCGAATTGGCGATGTTGGCAATGGGGAAGACGTTTTAGTTCGCGTTCACTCCGAGTGCTTAACCGGTGATGCCCTAGGTTCGCTTCGCTGTGACTGTGGTCCACAGTTAAAAGCTGCAATGCGAGCTGTTGCCGAAGAAGGTCGCGGCATCGTGCTTTACATGCGTGGCCATGAGGGCCGCGGTATTGGATTGCTACACAAACTTCGCGCATATGCATTGCAAGACGATGGCGTTGATACTTTGCAAGCAAACCTAGATCTTGGACTTCCAGCAGATTCCCGCGATTACGGAACTGGCGCACAGATTTTGGTTGATATGGGCGTTAAGTCAATGCGCTTGCTTACCAACAATCCAACTAAGCGCGCTGGCCTTGAGGGCTATGGCTTAACGATTACTGAACAAGTGCCAATCGAAATTGAACCAAATGATTTCAACATGGCTTACTTAACTGCAAAGCGTGACTCCATGGGTCACAATCTGCATTTCGGAGACGTGAAATGAGTCGCGCTGGAATCCCAGAATCCGTAGTCACTGGATTCAATGGTTCCCGAGTAGTCATCGTTGCTTCCTCATGGCACACCCAAATCATGGACGGTTTGATCGCTGGTGCTTGCAACATCATTGACGGCGCAGGAATTACCCCGGAGATTCATCGGGTACCAGGAACATTCGAACTTCCAATTGCGGCCAAAGCAGCAGCCCTTTCTGGCGCCGACGTAGTTGTCGCCCTTGGAGTTGTAATTCGTGGTGGCACTCCGCATTTTGATTATGTTTGCTCAGCCGCTACCGATGGTTTGACCCGCGCTGCCCTTGATACTGGAGTCCCAATGGGCTTTGGTGTTTTGACTTGTGACGATGAAGCCCAAGCCTTAGATCGGGCTGGGCTACCGGGCAGTTCTGAAGACAAGGGCGCCGAAGCAGCGAGTGCGGCCATGAATACTTGGACGGTTTTGCGCACTATTCACGGCGACTAAACTTTAAGAGTGAAAACATTCGATGAGCTATTTGCTGAGCTAACCTCCAAGGTTGCCGCGGGCGATACCAACTCTGGAACCGTTGCGGCAATTTCCCAAGGCGTTCACACAGTTGGCAAGAAAGTTGTTGAAGAAGCATCTGAAGCGTGGATGGCCGCAGAGCACGAAGACAAAGAGCGCGCTGCCGAAGAAATTTCACAGTTAATTTATTGGACTCAAGCCCTCATGATCGCAAGTGATGTCTCACTTGATGACGTGTACCGAAAGTTGTAATCATGTTGCGCGTTGCCGTTCCAAAC
>JBIIMD010000002.1:0-29795 GCA_044232525.1 Candidatus Nanopelagicales bacterium
CACTGCTTGCGGCCATTGATGAAGCGTTAGCTGCAGATCCAGCGGTTGCTGAAACTATCAAGTCCGGAAAGCTTGCCGCGGCTGGTTCAGTTGTTGGCGCTGTTATGAAGGCAACTCGTGGTCAAGCGGATGCTGCTCGCGTTCGAGAATTACTTTTCGAAAAACTTGGCGTTTCTGAATAACTAACGAATAAAGCTGGGACGGAAATCTCCCAAGTCGATAACTCTTTCAATTATTGCCATCGCTCGAATCAACCCTTTTTCATCATTAGCTCGGGCGGCTACGCCTAGTCCTACTGGCAGCCCATCAACTAATCCCATAGGCAGAGAGCCAAGCGGCCAGCCAGCAATTGCCGGAGCAGTTGTCATCCAACTGGCATTGCCAAAGTCATCTCCGTGACCGAGCGTAGAGATCCACGCTGGTGCATAAGGAATTCCAACTAAAACATCGACATCTGCGAGCGCAGGGGTTAGCACTTGATTAATTGCCCAATCCAAGTTTCGTTCGCGAGCAGATTTGTATTCAGCATTCCGTCCACCAGAGGTGAGGGCAAATTCAAAGTACTCTTGCCCAAAATACGAGAGTTCACTTTCAGAATTCTGTTGATTGAATTCCACAACTTCAGCGAGCGATTTAACGCCGCTGCCTGCTCGCTTACTCAAGTATTCAGTTAGGTCTTCAAGGAGTTCATGAAATAAAACAATGCCTTCATCGTCTCTAGCTTGTTTTGGCATCTCTGAAACTGTGATTTCTACCAATTCGATGCCAGCATCGATAAGTTTTGCCAAGGTATCTTCAAACAACTTATTGGCACCATCGTGACTTGTTATCCAGGCACGAACCACACCAATCCGAAGTGGCTCATCGTTATTGCATAAATCAACGAGTCCAGATTGGCCACCCAATACCTCGAGCAATATTGCTGCATCTTCAACACTTCTTGCAAGTGGACCTGGCACATCTTGACTCAAGCTAACTGGAACCACGCCCGTTACAGATACTGAACCAACAGTTGGTTTAATTCCAACAACGCCATTTAGTGAAGCTGGACAAACAATAGAACCATCAGTCTCAGTTCCAACTGCAAATGGAATCAATCCAGCAGCAACCGCAGCACCCGAGCCAGAAGATGACCCACCTGCACTGTGTTTGTAGCTCCAAGGATTCGCGGTTAAGCCACCGACAGCTGACCAGCCACTCGTGGAGTTTCCAGAGCGAATGTTGGCCCACTCGGAAAGATTTGTACTACCCATAATGATTGCGCCAGCAGCGCGAAGTCGAGAAACAATCTCGGCATCCTCAACAACGGTACGTCCTGCGAGAGCAAGTGATCCAGCAGTTCCAGGCAACCCAATTGCCTGAATGTTGTCTTTAATCAGAACTGGAATTCCGTGAAGCGATCCAGTTGCTTGACTCGAGTCACAGGTTTCGGCCTGATTCATTAAGTCAGTTGAAATGGCCAAGACAGATTTCAGTCCGTCTTGGCTGTCATCGATCGTTTGAATGCGATGCAGCAGAGTACTAACTAGCTCAACACTGGTGAAATCTCCAGCCCGACGCCCTTCGACTAAGTCAAAGGCAGATGTGAATCCAATGTCAGCGGTACCCAAATCAGGATTGGTCATTCACCTATGGTGACACATGCCCACCGGATGTTCATTGGGAATCGGATAGTTGCCAGAATGGACACATGACCCGCCACATTATTGCTCCGGACTGGATCGTCAATGGCTATGCATTTCCAGCGGATGTTCAAGTTACCGAATGTGATGATCTTGCTGATTTAGCAGCATCGGAAATTGCCAGTGCAGATTTTGTAGTTCTTCCATATGAAGGATCTGCAATCTCGATCGAGGAAGCAATTTCTCGCATGACAAACGTCAAAGTCATTCAAACGTTGACTGCAGGTTTCGATAATGTTCAGTCTTATGTGCCTGCAAATGTAACTCTTTGCAATGCTGCTGGTGTTCATGATGACGCAACATCTGAACTTGCTGTGCTGCTTACCTTGAGTGTGCTGCGCGACATGCCAAGGTCTTTCAAAGCCCAGCAAAACAAACACTGGGAAACTTATTTCGCTCGTTCGCTTGCTGACAAAACTGTATTGCTCATCGGGTATGGAAATGTAGGCAAAGCAGCTGAAAAGCGACTTTTGGGATTTGGCTGCAAAGTCATCCCAGTCGCTCGAACTGCTCGCGATCATGTGCATGCGATCAGCGATCTTCCTAATCTGATTCCATCAGCTGACGTTGTGATGTTGATAGTTCCAAACAATCCTGGAACTGTGAATCTGGTGGATGCCAAATTCCTAGCCAGCATGAAAGACGATTCAGTACTAGTCAACGTGGCACGTGGCGTTGTAGTTGATACCGAAGCACTTCTGGCAGAACTTAGAACTGGCCGTATCGCTGCAGCTCTTGATGTAACTGAGCCCGAGCCACTCCCAGCTGATCACCCACTTTGGGCAATGCCAAATGTGATTATCACTTCACATAATGGGGGAGAAGGCGATGTGTTTTGGGAGCGAGCCCGCACCAGAATCCATAGCCAGTTTGATCTTTGGCTTGCGGGCAAGCCACTGGAGTGCGTGATTACACCGTAATTGGGTTAGATTTATTGCATGCCAAACATGAAGCCTCGCAGTGGACAAGTAACCGACGGACTAGAGCGTTCCCCAGCACGTGGAATGCTCCGCGCCGTGGGAATGGGTGATGACGATTGGGTTAAGCCGCAGATCGGTATCGCATCTTCCTGGAATGAGATCACGCCTTGCAACCTTTCCCTTGAGCGCCTTGCAAAGGCTTCCAAAGAGGGCGTTTTCAAAGCTGGCGGCTTCCCAATGCAGTTCGGCACCATTTCGGTTTCTGACGGAATTTCCATGGGCCATGAAGGTATGCATTTCTCACTCGTCAGTCGGGAAATCATTGCCGACTCAGTAGAAGCTGTAATGCAGGCCGAGCGCCTTGATGGCATGGTCAACTTTGCAGGTTGCGATAAGTCGCTGCCGGGCATGTTGATGGCTGCAGCGCGACTTGATGTGGCAAGTGTTTTTGTTTATGCCGGATCTATTCTTCCTGGAAACGTGACACTTTCCGATGGCAGTAATCGCGACGTAACAATTATTGATGCTTTCGAAGCAGTTGGCGCATGTGCTCGTGGATTAATGAGCGAAGAAGATGTTGATCGAATTGAACGCGCAATTTGCCCAGGTGAAGGCGCATGTGGCGGGATGTACACCGCAAACACAATGGCGTCGGCTGCAGAAGCCATGGGTATGTCTTTGCCAGGGTCAGCTGCGCCTCCAGCAGTTGATAGACGCCGTGATGGATTCGCAATCGCCTCTGGTGAAGCAGTCGTTAACTTGATTGCTCAAGGCATCACAACGCGCGACATCATCACTAAGCAATCACTTGAAAATGCCATCGCAATTGTCATGGCATTCGGTGGCTCAACTAACGCTGTTCTGCACTTACTTGCAATTGCACACGAAGCAAATGTTGATTTACATCTTGAAGACTTCCATCGAATCGGCTCCAAAGTTCCATTGCTTGCTGACGTAAAGCCATTTGGTCGCTATGTAATGAGTGACGTGGATCGAGTTGGTGGCGTGCCAGTTGTAATGCGAGCATTACTTGACGCTGGATTAATGAATGGTGACTGCCTAACCGTTACCGGTAAAACTATGGCAGAAAACTTGGCTGATCTTGATTCGCCGGATCCTGATGGTGACATAGTCCATGCGATGAATAATCCAATGGGTGGCACTGGCGGTATTTCAATCCTGAGTGGATCACTATCCCCTGAAGGCGCAGTTTGTAAGACTGCAGGAATCCCAGTTGATGTTTTTGAAGGCCCAGCAAAAGTTTACGAACGTGAACGCGCGGCTATGGATGCGTTAGAAAGTGGAGACATTCAAGCTGGTGATGTTGTCATCATTAGATATGAAGGACCAAAGGGTGGTCCTGGTATGCGCGAGATGTTGATGATCACCGGCGCAATTAAGGGTGCCGGACTTGGTAAAGAGGTAATGCTCATTACTGATGGTCGATTCAGTGGTGGAACTACCGGACTTTGCATTGGACACGTAGCACCCGAAGCTGTTGATGGCGGACCGATCGCATTCGTAGAACACGGCGACAAAGTTCGAATTAACATAAGTGAGCGCAAGCTCGACCTACTTGTAGATGAATCCGTTCTAGTTGAGCGACGCAAGAGTTTTAAGCCAGTACCGCACAAATACGATCGTGGCGTGCTGGCGAAGTATATGAAACTTGTTGGCTCTGCTAGTAATGGCGCAGTCTGCGACTAGATATGGGCTCTCATAGTCACTCACACAAGAGGGCAAACGATCTAGATGATTCCTGGATAGATAAGGAAAAGGAATCTAGGCTTCACAAGGCTTTATTGGCGATCCTGATGCCGTTAACGTTTCTTGGAATCTTCACAATTTTCATCTCTTGGCCTGGTGGAAACCTGCAGATTGATAGAGGAATTTTTGGGTATGTAGAGCAATCTGAATTCTTCACTGTTGAAGTTCAAACTATAGAAAAATTTGACTGTATTTCAAATGGTGCGACTCAGGATGCCACTGGTAATTTCTCAACTTCTCAATGTGCACATATTTCGGCAAAACTATTGACCGGTCCAAATGCTGGTGAGATAGCTAAGTTCGATGTGCAGCCAACAATTGTTGATTTTGGCATACATTCTGGGGATAAAGTTTCGGTTGCCTCGATTCCAATTGAAACTGGAAATGATTATATCTTTAACGACTTTGAGCGCACTAACGGAATTTACATCTTGTTTGCGGTGTTCCTGACCATAGTTTTCTTGACTGCAGGCTTCGGAGGCATGCGAGCACTAGTTGGTCTAGCATTCACATTTGGATTGTTGATTGTGTATCTCATTCCTTCGTTAATTCAGGGCCAGCAGGTTGTTTACGCAGTTGGCGGTGTAGTGCTGGCAATTACAGCATTAGTTTTGTACTTAGTGCACGGCTTTAGTTTGAAAACTGGAGCAGCCATTGTCGGAACCCTTTGTGGTTCGGTGATTGCCATGATCGGCGCACTTTGGTCAACCGGAGCACTGCGCCTAACTGGAATCACTGGTGATGAAGACCTCGTGCTTTCCGCAGTTGCCTCGCAAGTAAAACTCTCTAACCTGTTAATTGCCAGCATGGTAATCGCAGGTTTTGGTGCACTTAACGATGTAACGGTTACTCAAAGTTCGGCAGTCTGGGAACTTGCCAGCGCAAATGAAAAACAAACTTGGCGACAGTTGTTTTTTGGTGGCATGCGAATCGGAAGAGATCACATCGCATCTTCGATTTACACAATTGCTTTTGCCTACGTGGGCTCAGCACTTGTTACTTTGATGCTCATAGTTGCCGCCAGTCCACCGTTAGCTCGATTAATAAATGACGAAGTAGTAGCTCAAGAGTTGGCATTGATCATGGTTGGATCAATCGCTTTGGCGCTAAGCACTCCAATAACCACTGCTTGCGCAGCCTGGTTTGCGGTAAAGATTGCAAAGTCGGAATCGGTCCAAGCTACTTAAGAAACGCTGACTCGACCCGCTTCAAGCCGGGCAACTGGAACGCGGAATGGCGAACACGAGACGTAATCAAGGCCAACCTCATGGAAGAACTTGATTGATTCAGGGTCTCCGCCGTGTTCACCACAAACACCAAGCTTGATATCTGGACGTGTTGCCCTACCTTTTTCCACTGCAATTTTTATTAATGCGCCTACGCCATCGACATCAAGTGATTCAAATGGCGAAACTGTAAAGATGCCACGATCCAAGTAAGTTGCAAAGAACGATGCTTCAACGTCATCACGACTAAAACCCCATGTTGTTTGGGTTAAGTCGTTGGTTCCGAATGAGAAGAATTCAGCTGCTTCTGCAATGCGCTGCGCAGTCAATGCAGCTCTAGGCAATTCGATCATGGTGCCGATCGAAAATGGCAGCTTTATGTTTTCTTCTTGAGCAATCTGGGCAAGGAGTACATCCATCTCATCTCTAATAAGGTGAAGCTCCATTACCGAACCAACTAGTGGAATCATGATTTCCACCTTTGGATTTCCACCAGCACGTAGCCGAGTTACTGCGGCTTGGGCAATGGCTTTAACCTGCATTGGGAAAAGGCCAGGCACAACCAGTCCAAGCCGGACACCACGAAGACCGAGCATTGGATTGGATTCATGCAATCGGTCTACCGCACTGAGTAATAACTCTTGTCTTGATACATCTTCATTACGCTCTTTGCCGAGCGCTACTTCAACCATCAAATCAGTCCGGTCCGGCAGGAACTCATGTAGTGGTGGATCAAGTAGCCGAACAGTTACTGGAAGTGAATCCATCTCTTCAAAGATTTCCTCGAAATCCTTTTGCTGCATAGGTAGAAGTGCCTCTAGGGCGGCAGTTCGCTCATCTGGAGTATCCGCCAAGATAACGCGCTCAATCAAAACTCTGCGATCGCCTAAGAACATATGTTCAGTACGGCAAAGACCAATTCCTTCGGCGCCGAGGTTTCTGGCCCACTTTGAATCTTCAGCCGTGTCCGCGTTAGTACGCACCTTCAATCGACGCACTGAGTCAGCATGCTTCAAGATTCGATCTACTGCAGTCACTAGCGCCGCAATCTCTTCGTTCTCAGTCGCGATTGCAGACGCCAAGCCATTTTCTAAGTAATTTGAAACTGGCGAAGGCACAACTGCCAATTCACCCAGGTAAACATGTCCAGTTGAGCCGTCTATTGAAATCATGTCACCTTCTTTGATGACAAGATCTCCAATAGTTGCAGTGCGATCGGCATGTGAAACGTCTACGGCATCTGCACCACAGACACAGGTTTTGCCCATGCCACGAGCTACTACTGCAGCATGCGAAGTCTTGCCGCCACGAGCAGTCAGAATTCCAGTGGCGGCAATCATTCCCTCAAGATCATCTGGATTAGTTTCGCGTCGCACTAGAACTACGCGCTCACCTCTTTCAGACCACTTAACTGCCGTTGCCGAATCAAATACCGCTTTACCGACAGCCGCGCCAGGGGAGGCAGCCATTCCAGAGGCGACAATTTTGCTCGCCGCCGCTGAATCGAATTGCGGGAACATAAGTTGCGCAAGTTGTGCCCCATTGACGCGAATCAAAGCTTCATCCATTGTGATCAAACTTTCATCAACAAGTTGGGTGGCAATTCGAAATGCCGCTGCGGCAGTACGCTTTCCAACCCGAGTTTGCAGCATCCAAAGTTTGCCTTTTTCTACTGTGAATTCAATGTCGCATAAATCCCGGTAGTGGGTTTCAAGCTTTCGCATTATCTTCATCAGTTCATTAAATGAAGTTGGATCAGTTCGATTGAGTTCATCCAGACTGAAAGTGTTTCGAATTCCGGCTACGACATCTTCACCCTGGGCATTTGGCAAGTAGTCACCATAAGCACCTGGTTTGCCTGATGCTGGATCGCGCGTGAAGGCAACACCGGTTCCGGAAGTTTCCCCGAGGTTTCCAAAAACCATTGAGCAAATGTTCACAGCAGTACCTAAGTCATCTGCGATTCGCTCACGACGACGATACAAACGAGCACGTGAGGTATTCCAGGAATTGAAAACCGCGCGGGTAGCAAGGTCAAGCTGCTCGCGGGGATCTTGCGGGAAGTCACGCCCACTGTGTTTTTGAATTATTGCCTTGAAAGTTTCTACAACTTCTTTTAGTTGATCGGCAGTTAGGTCGACTTCAGTAGCCACACCAGCTTTTTCGTTTGCCGCCTGTAAGGCATCTGCAAAGATTTCACCTTCAATATCCAAAACTGTTTTTCCAAACATTTGAATTAGGCGACGATATGAATCCCAAGCAAATCTTTCGTTATTACTTGCCTTGATAAGGCCGTTGACTGAATAGTCGTTAAGCCCAACATTCAAAACAGTTTCCATCATGCCCGGCATAGAGAATTTCGCACCAGATCGAACGCTAACTAACAAAGGATCGTTTATGTCGCCAAGTCGTTTACCGAGGGCATCTTCAAGTCGGCGAAGTGCCATAGTGACTTCAACACGCAGCGCAGCTGGTTCAACGCCGGCAACTAAGTACTCACGACAGGCTTCGGTAGAAATAGTGAAGCCTGGAGGTACTGGCAAGCCAAGCTTGGTCATTTCGGCAAGGTTGGCACCTTTGCCACCAAGAAGATCCTTTTGGTCTTTGTCACCTTCGGAAAAATCGTAAACGTACTTAGTCATTGCAAGAGCCTTCCGACCAACGATTTCCAGCCCAAGAACTGGGAATCTCCTGACTCAAAGGTATTGCCCATAAAGCGTCAGCACCCTATGGGGATGCCTGATTTGGGCTGAAATGGCATCTCAATATGTGGACAGCCGTCTCACCGGATGTGACGGGAGTGACTTACTCGGTTATGGTTGGGGAACTATCAACACCTTCATCGGTGGTGGTGATGCAATCGAGGAGCTACAAGCGAATCGGGCGCAACTTCTGTTACGAGCCTCTGGCGCAGAAGGGATGTCACCTAAGACCTGCCAACGATGAACTTAAATCGAAGCGATCCTTCGGTAGATCAAGGAGTGACGGCATGTCGCAACACCTAACAGGCGCCGAGAGCCTAGTTAAATCTCTGGAACACGCTGATGTCGAAGTTGTATTCGGTATCCCAGGCGGCGCAATCCTTCCGGTCTACGACCCATTAATGGATTCCCCTTCAGTTCGACACATTTTGGTGCGCCATGAACAAGGTGCGGGCCATGCAGCTGAAGGCTACGCAGCGGCAAGTAATCGTGTTGGCGTTTGTATGGCAACTAGTGGCCCTGGAGCAACAAACTTAGTTACACCGATTGCAGATGCACACATGGACTCAGTTCCAATGGTTGCGATTACCGGACAGGTACCAAGTGCCTTTATCGGATCAGATGCATTTCAAGAAGCTGACATTCGTGGCATCACAATGCCAATCACAAAACATAATTACTTAGTAACTCGCGCTGAAGATATTCCGCGTGCAATTAAAGAAGCTTTTCACCTTGCCAGCACAGGTCGTCCTGGACCAGTTCTTGTAGACATCACCAAGGATGCTTTGCAAGCCAGTGCGGAATTTGTTTGGCCGACACACGTAGATTTGCCAGGCTACAAACCGACTACAAAGCCACATGGTCGACAGATTAAAGAAGCAGCTCGCATGATCGTGGATGCGCACCGCCCAGTCTTCTATGTTGGTGGTGGCGTTATTCGTTCCCAGGCACACAAAGAACTTCGTCAACTGGCAGAACTAACTGGAATTCCAGTTGTTACAACTTTGATGGCACGTGGTGCATTCCCAGATTCACACAAACAGCACATGGGTATGCCAGGTATGCACGGAACCGTTGGCGCAGTTGGCGCATTGCAAAAATCAGACTTACTGATTGTGCTTGGCGCGCGTTTTGATGATCGCGTTACCGGCAAGCTTGAATCTTTCTCACCAAAATCAAAAGTCATTCACATCGACATTGATCCAGCCGAAATTGGTAAGAATCGCTACGCAGATATTCCAATTGTTTCTGACGTGCGCGAAGCAATATCTCAACTTATTCCAGCCGTTACCGCAGAATTTGATGCCGGAAATCGTGCAGACCTAACTGCTTGGTGGATCACACTGAATCACTGGCGCGAAACTTATCCACTGGGCTACGACCAGCCGCAAGATGGCACGCTTTCGCCTCAGTATGTAATCGAACGCCTTGGAAAGATTGCGGGACCTGAAGCTATATATGCGGCAGGTGTTGGTCAGCATCAGATGTGGGCAGCACAGTTCATTGGATATGAAAATCCAAACACTTGGTTAAACAGTGGTGGCTTAGGAACTATGGGTTACTCAATTCCAGCTGCAATGGGCGCCAAAGTCGGCGCACCAGATAAAACCGTTTGGGCAATTGATGGTGATGGTTGTTTCCAAATGACCAACCAGGAACTAGCTACCTGCACAATCAATGACATTCCAATCAAGGTTGCACTTATCAATAACGCTTCCCTTGGCATGGTTCGTCAATGGCAAAACTTGTTCTACAACGAGCGTTATAGCAATACAGATTTGCAGTCTCATTCCATTCCTGACTTTGTAAAACTTGCCGACGCATACGGGTGTCATGGGATTCGTGTTACTAAGGCCGAAGAAGTCGACAAGGCAATCGAAAAGTCGATGGAGATCAACGACGCACCAGTAGTGATTGATTTCCAGGTACATCGCGATGCAATGGTTTGGCCAATGGTCGCCGCAGGTACTGGAAATGATGAAATTCAATTTGCGCGAGATCTGGCACCACAATGGGAAAGAGGAGATGACTAAACATGGCTCGTCATACTCTTTCTATTTTGGTCCAGGACCAACCAGGTGTCCTTGCGCGAATTTCCGCACTGTTTTCTCGTCGCGGATACAACATTGAATCTTTGGCAGTAGGCACAACCGAAACCGAAGGCGTTTCTCGCATGACGGTGGTGGTCAATGTTGACCAGCATGCCCTTGAGCAAGTAACAAAGCAGTTGAACAAGTTGATCAACGTTCTCAAAATCGTTGAACTTGATGACAGCACTGCTATTGCTCGAGAGCTGATGCTGATCAAAGTTAAAGCTGACGATCATTCCCGCACCAAGGTTCTGGAACTCGTTGAGCTATTCCGTGCCAAAGTTGTCGATGTAAGCGGAGACGCAGTAACTATCGAGGCCACTGGCTCCATAGACAAACTAGAGGCATTCCTAAATGTCCTAGCCCCGCATGGAATCAAGGAAATCGTGCAGTCTGGCGTTGTGGCACTTGCCCGCGGCGGGCGCTCAATTGCTGACCGTTCCAATAAGAATTCCGATCGTTCCATCTAGAAATTCACACAATCCAAAGAATCTGACAGACTTACCAAACTAGCGAAATAGGAGAGCCCAGTGGCCGAATTGTTTTACGAAGATGATGCAGACCTATCAATTATTCAAGGCCGCAAGGTAGCCGTTATTGGTTACGGTAGCCAGGGCCATGCCCACGCACTTAGCCTGCGCGACAGTGGCGTTGATGTGCGCGTCGGTCTTGCTGCAGGTTCAAAGAGTAAAGTAAAGGCGGAATCCGAAGGTCTACGCGTTGTAGATCCAGCAACTGCAGCTGCTGAAGCAGACGTCATCATGATGTTGGTTCCAGATCACGTTGCGCGCAAGGTTTATGCCGAGTCAGTAGAACCAAATCTAAAAGCTGGCGATGCTCTGTTCTTCGCGCATGGCTTTAACATCCGCTTTGGTTACATCACACCTCCAGCAAACGTAGATGTTTGTATGGTTGCACCAAAGGGTCCAGGACACTTAGTTCGTCGCGAGTACGTAGCCGGTCGTGGTGTTCCAGCAATTGTTGCCGTTGAACAAGATGCATCAGGCAAAGCTTGGGCACTTGCTCTTTCATATGCAGCAGGTATTGGTGCCTTGCGCGCTGGTGGCATCAAGACCACATTCACGGAAGAAACCGAAACCGATCTATTTGGTGAACAAGCCGTACTTTGTGGTGGCGCATCCGCCCTAGTTCAGGCTGGCTTTGAAACTCTTGTTGAAGCCGGTTACCAGCCAGAAGTTGCATACTTCGAGTGCTTGCACGAATTGAAGCTAATTGTTGACTTAATGTACGAAGGTGGAATTGCCAAGCAGCGTTGGAGCGTTTCCGACACTGCTGAATACGGCGATTATGTTTCCGGTCCACGTATTATCAATTCTTCAGTTAAAGCAGAAATGAAAGCTGTGCTAACTGACATTCAACAGGGCAAGTTTGCACAACGCTTCATCGATGACCAAGATGCAGGTGCACCAGAGTTCAAGTCACTTCGCGCGAAAGCCGAACAGCATCCAATTGAAGCTGTTGGCCGCGATCTACGTAAGTTGATGTCATGGGTTAAGACCGGTGACAATGACTACGTTGAAGGCACTGCAGGTCGCTAACTAAACATGCTTGCGATAAAGGTAGATCAGCCCGGTGGACCAGAAGTCCTAAAGGTAGCTGATCTACCTTTTCCAGTTTGTGGCCCAGATCAACTTATAGTTGAGTTGGAATTTAGTGGCGTTAACTTCATCGACATTTATCAACGCCAAGGTATTTACCCAATGCCAAGTCCTTACGTTCCAGGACTTGAGGGCAGCGGTGTCATTACTGAAGTAGGTTCTGCGGTTCAAGGGTTCTCCGTTGGCGACAAGGTTGCATGGCCATCATCACTTGGAAGTTACTCGCAGATCCATGCGGTAAATGCGGCATCAGTTGTGAAAGTTCCAGAAGGTGTTTCGCTTGATGTGGCGTGCGCTGCAATGTTGCAAGGTATGACTGCGCACTATTTAATTGCATCTCTTTATGAAGTAAAGCCAGGGGACACTGCATTAGTTCACGCCGCTGCTGGCGGTGTTGGGCAACTACTTTGCCAAATGATTTCTAATCGTGGCGCAACAGTTATTGGAACAGCGTCAACTGCTGAAAAAGCGGAAATTGCTCGCATGGCAGGTGCAACCCATGTCATTAGATATGACACCGAAGATGTGGCAGAAAAAGCCAAGGAATTTACAACCGGAATTGGCGTAGATGTTGTCTACGACGGTGTTGGCCAAGCAACATTTGAAGGCAGCCTGGCTTCGCTTAAGCGTCGCGGAATGATGGCACTCTTTGGTGGCGCAAGTGGCATGGTTCCAGCGTTCGACCTACAAGCGCTAAGCAGAATGGGATCCTTGTTTGTCACTCGCCCAACTTTGGCGGACTACATTGTCGGGCCTGGTGAAATGCAATGGCGAGCAGATGAAATCTTTACTGAACATCTATCTGGAAAACTGAACTTTGCAATTGGAAAAACTTATGCTTTGAAGGATGCCAGAGATGCGCATACTGACCTAGCAGCTCGCAAAACCACGGGAAAACTGTTACTAGTTCCGTAAGTTCAATACTTGTTGCATAAATTTGGGCATTTTTTAGTGTCCAAAAATCCAGATAGGCTTTGAAGATGCCGGCCGCACTAGTAACTGGAACATTTAATCCACCTCACATGGGTCATGTGAAGCTGATTAAATCGGCCATTGAAAAGCGAGATCACGTAGTAGTCGTGGTTTTGGCTGCGCCACATGATCGACTGGCTGCAAACGATCGGGCACGCGCACTGTCGCAAGACTGTGTTGCTGAAGGTGTCAATGAAGCTGCCATGACTATTGTTCATGGCTATGAATCCACACCATACGATCCAGGTAATAGCGCAGTTGCAAAATCAAATGCTCGAGTTATCGAAGCCCACCTTCGTCACACTCCACCAGTAGACCTCTTGGTAACTTCTGAAACCAATGGTGATGAGTTTGCCAAACTTCTTGGCCTGCATCATCACAGCTTTGATCCAGATCGAACCCAGGTCCCCGTTTCTTCGACCCAGATTCGTGAAGACTTGATTGGCAATTGGCATCTACTTGGTCCAGGTTCCCGAGAACTTCTGGCCATTCGTGCAGTATTCATTGGTGCTGAATCAACTGGAACTACAACAACAACCCTTGCGGTTCAGGCTGAGTTAATGAAGCGCCAAGGAAACTTTGCGACAACTAACTGGATTCGTGAATATGGTCGTGATCTGACTATGCGCAAAAAAGAGCAAGCCGAAGCTATGGGCTTGAGTGAGTACGCAGTCCCTTGGACAACAAATGACTTCGTGGAAATTGCTATCGTGCAACAACAGCTTGAAGATGTTGCCGCTCGTACTGGTGGACCTGTTGTGTGTTGCGACACTGACGTATTCGCCACAATCATTTGGGAACGTCGCTACTTGGGAGAGAAAGCTGCCCTGGCAATGCCAGGCGATTCCCAAAACCGAATCTATTTTGTAACCCAACCTGATGGTGTCCCTTTTGTCCAAGACAAGATTAGGGATTCCGAAGAATTGCGAGTATCAATGACTCGAGAATTTGAAGATGACCTAATCAGTACTGGAAGATCTTGGATGGCACTTGATGGCTCAGTAGAAACCAGAGTTGAATTGGCGCTTAAAGCGATCGACGCAGCAATGGCGCAAGCCTTCGATTTCCACGTGCACTAGATTTACCGTTCCTGCCTTGGGCAAGGTTGCAAAACCCTAAACTTGAATCCATGCGATCAATCAAAACAATCCACGTTGTTAGTTGCCATGCCGAAGGTGAAGTAGGTGACGTCATTGTTGGCGGCGTAAATCCACCACCTGGTGAAACTCTGTACGATCAGTCTCGGTTCATTGCAACCGACAATGAGCTTCGCCAGTTTGTTTTGAATGAACCGCGCGGTGGTGTTTTTCGCCACGTAAACATGTTGGTGCCACCAAAAGATCCAAGAGCTGCAGTTGGCTTCATAATCATGGAACCAGAAGATACTCCACTGATGTCCGGCTCAAATTCAATGTGTGTAGCAACAGTTGTTTTGGAAACTGGGATTGTTCCAATGGTTGAACCAGAAACACATTTTTTCATGGAAGCTCCGGCTGGCTTAGTTGAAGTCTTTGCAACTTGCAAGGACGGCAAAGCAACGCAGATTAAGGTTCATAATGTTCCCGCTTTTGCGGCAACTTTAGATACCAAGTTAGAAGTTCCTGGCTTAGGAACTTTGACAGTCGATACCGCTTGGGGTGGCGACAGTTTCGTAATTGTGAATGCAAAAGAATTAGGGTTCACACTTGATCCAAGTGAAGCTCGCGATCTTGCGGTAATGGGAATTGGAATTACCAAAGCTGCCAACGAGCAACTGACTTTCACCCACCCAACTATCCCAGGCTGGACTCACTTCTCGTTTTGCCAAATGGCAATGCCGGTGTTTGAAGAAGGCGGCTCACTCATCAGTCATAATGCTGTTGCCGTTCAGCCAGGAAAGATCGATCGATCACCGACCGGCACCGGAGTTTCGGCACGAATGGCTGTGCTTCATGCTCGTGGAGTGATGAAACTCGGAGATCGAATTCGGGGACGTTCAATTATCGGATCACACTTTGAAGGTCGCATCGAACTAGAAGTCATGATTGGCGACAAGCCAGGCATCATTCCGTCGATTGCTGGCCAAGCCTGGCTAACTGGAACACATCAACACATGTTGGACCCAACGGATCCTTACCCACTTGGCTACCTAGTTAGTGATACCTGGCCACGAATTGGCAAAGATTAATCTCTAACATGCCCCAATCTCCAAATATTGCTCACCTAGATTTTTCAGAAACCGGATTTTCCATCCGCTCTGATCAAGTCATGCAAGCTCGTGAACAGCACTGGTACGCAACTACTAACTTCGGAATTGCAATCTTGCGTTATGAAGATTCCAACGCATTACTAAAAGACAAACGGCTTTATCAAGGCACTCGCAGGTGGCCCTCACACTTTGATATAACAGATGGATTATTGGCACAGTGGTGGCCGGACATAATGCTTAGTATCGAAGGTGAGGATCACCTTCGGCTTCGTAAACTTTCTGGTCCGGCATTCTCACCAAAAGTACTCGAGCCACTAATTCCAACATTTTCTGAACTTGCCCATGAACTAATCGATGGATTTTGTGAGCGTGGCACTGCAGAGTTCATGAGTGAGTTTGCCGAAGCCTATTCAGCAAGAGTAATCACGGGCTTACTGGGAATTGATAAGTCGCAGTGGCGAGAGATTGCAGATCTGGCAACTGAACTTGGATATGTCTTTAGCGTCACGATCAAAGATGATTTAGAAGTAATCGAACATGGATTATCGGGTTTATTGGAGATTTCTAAATCGCTCATCGAAAGCCGGCAAGGAACTGATGGGGATGATTTTGTCGGTGCATTGATCAGAGCAAATTCGGATGGCAAAAAGATAACCGATCATGAGTTATTGATGCTGGTTAGCTTCATAATTTTCGCTGGCTTCGATACGACTCGAAATCAAATCGGGTTAGGTATGCAAACTTTTTCTAGCCACATGGACCAGTGGCAAAATCTAGGCAATAATCCCGAATTGGCTCGGAGTGCTGTTGAAGAAGTCATGCGCGTTAATCCAACAATTACTTGGGTCAGCCGAGAAGCTTCAGTTGATGTTGAGTACAAAGATCTTGTCATCCCACAAGGCAAGACAATTCACTTGTTAACAATTCCTTCGGGAAGTGATCCGCGTAGATTTGAAAAAACTGAGTTCGATATAACTGCCGGGCGTCCACCGCACTTTGGCTTCGGTGGTGGCATGCATCACTGCCTAGGACATTATGTGGCTCGTCTAGACATGGCTGAAGCGTACAAAGCACTGGCGCAACGGCTTCCAGATTTCGAAATTCTTCCAAGAGCCTCATATCTTCCAGATAGCGGCAATACGGGGCCGATTGAACTTCCAATAAAGTTCACGCCATCTCCACGTAGGTCCTAATGTCAGAAAAGCCAAAGGCACCACCAAAACTTAAATCGATTAAATCAATTCAAAAGTATTTAGCAACGCAAGACAAACGCCTGGGTAGATTCCTAGAGAATGCTCCGCTGTATCCAGTATCCAAAGAGCCTGCGCATAACTCTCATTTTGAAACGATTGTTTTTGCTGTGATTGGCCAGCAACTTTCGGGTAAAGCGGCAGACACAATCACGCACAGATTGATCGCAAAAACTGGATCACCAGTTAAGCCAGCGAAAATTCTGAAGCTCGGGCATTTGGAGTTGCGTGAAATTGGCCTCAGCAATGCCAAGGCCCGGACGATCATTGAGTTGAGCGAGGCAATAGTAAAAGGCTTTGATCTAGAGTCAGTGGACGAATTACCGGACGAGGAAGTTATTAAGCAGTTGACTCAGTTCTGGGGGATTGGTCGATGGACGGTTGAGATGTTCATGATGTTTCGACTTGGCAGACTCGATGTTTGGCCGATTGGCGACCTAGGTGTTCGCCGAGGTTGGGGAATCATCCAGGGACTGGGATATACACCAACTGAGAAAGAAGTAATTGGAGTTACGGATCACCTTTCTCCATACCGAAGCGTCGTTGCCTGGCATTGCTGGCGAGCTACTGATGAAGAACCAGACTTTTGGTAGTTGCTGCTAAATCTTTGCAGTCGCCATTCTTTGATTTCATCTAGAATCGGAACATGTCCAAGCCAGTAGTACTTATTGCCGAAGAACTTTCGCCAGCCACGATCGCAGTCCTCGGAGAGCAATTTGAGATTAGACATTGTGATGGCGCGAACCGAGCAGAACTACTAACCAGTCTTACGTCAGCCAATGCTGTCTTGATTCGCTCCGCGACCAAAATGGATGCTGAGGCTATAGCCGCTGCGCCAAATTTGAAGATTATTGCTCGGGCTGGAGTTGGCCTAGACAACGTAGATGTGCCAGCTGCAACTGCTGCCGGAGTGTTAGTCGTGAATGCCCCAACCAGCAACATCGTTTCAGCTGCAGAGTTAGCAGTCTCGCTGTTACTTGCTGTGGCTCGCAACGTAGTCCCGGCTAATTTGGCTTTAAAGAATGGTCAATGGAAGCGTTCCCAATTTGGGGGAGTAGAACTTCAGGGTAAGACCGTTGGCATTATTGGGATGGGCAAAATCGGAATGTTAGTTGCCCAGCGACTTGCTGGCTTCGATATGAAGTTTGTCGCCTACGATCCGTATGTTGCTACGGCACCTAAGGGTGGACCAGAAATCAAAATGGTTTCACTTGATGAGTTGCTAGCGGTGTCGGACTTTGTAACAATCCACATTCCGAAAACTCCAGAAACTGCGGGACTAATTGACTCTGCTGCGCTGGCAAAAATGAAGTCAACTGCTTTTGTAATCAACGCAGCTCGTGGTGGAGTACTAGATGAAGGTGCATTGTTTGATGCGCTTAAATCAGGAGCAATTGCTGGCGCAGGACTAGATGTCTACGCAACAGAACCATGCACAGATTCACCATTGTTTGCTCTCGACAATGTTGTTGCTACTCCACACTTAGGTGCGTCAACTGAAGAAGCTCAAGAAAAAGCGGGCGTTGCTGTAGCTGAATCAGTTGTTGCCGCGTTCGCAGGAAGCTTTGTTCCAGGCGCAGTTAACGCTGGAACAATCAATTAGTTTTTAACTGTTGATTGTTCGGATTTAAAAGATCTAACTAGCTAGGCCAACTCGGAACAACTCGACCATTTCATCGATTTCTGCTTCAGTAGTGCTAAGTGGTGGCGCCACTTGTAGTGCACCGCCCCAAATCGCACGTGAGATGACACCAACATCGCGGCACTTGCCATACATTGCAGGGGCAATATTTGGATCTGCCATTTGAATTCCACCCAAGAAGCCCACACCAGTTCGAACTTCGCTGACTACATCAAGATCTTCGAGCGAGCGCAGGGCAGTTGCAAACTTATCTTCCAACTGAGCTACGTGAGCTGGCAGATTTTCGCGCATCATGATCTTGATGTTTGCGATACCAGCAGCAGCTGCAGTGGCGTGACCACCGTAGGTATAGCCATGGCGCCAAACGCCAGCACTAGGTGCGTAAAAAGTTTCCCATACCGATGGAGCAGCAATAACTGCGCCCATGGGTGCATATCCAGAAGTTAAGCCCTTTGCGACTGTGATCAAATCTGGCTGCAATCCATATCGGGTAGATGCAAACCAATCGCCGCAGCGCCCAAAACCATTGATGACCTCATCGGCCACGAAAAGAATGTTGCGCTCAGCGCAGGCCTTGCGAACTGTCTGAAGGTATAAATCTGGCGGAATTCGAACTCCACCAGCACCTTGAATTGGCTCGCAGAAAAATGCTGCGATGTTTTCTTCGCCGATGCGATCAATAGTTGCGATCATTTCGTCAGCATCATCCCAAGGTACGCGAACCACATCTTCAACTAATTCCGAATAACCATCATTGTTTGGCGGGATACCAGCGATAGAAGTTCCACCAGCATGCATACCGTGGTAACCATTCTCACGAAATACGATTACTTTCTTCGAAGGCTTACCTTGCAAAGTCCAGAAGCGGCGAGACATCTTTAATGCGGTATCAATACTGTCACTACCGCCAGAAGTGAAAAAGATCTTTGAATCTGGCACTGGTGAAATCGAGGCAACTAAATCTGCAAGTTCAATTGTTGGGGCAGTGGTGCATTCGCCAAAGGAAGAATAGGAAGCGATGTCTGCTGCTTGAGCTGCCATGGCTTCACCAATTTCTTTACGACCATGTCCAACGTTCATGTACCAAAGAGCGCCGGCGGCATCAAAGTATTTTTTGCCCTTGTCATCCCATACCCATGACCCTTCACCTTTAGTCATCACAAGCGGACCATTGGTGGAAATTGCATTCATATCAGCGAAACCGTGCCAGAAAGCGTTTGACATATTTACTCCTTTGAAGTGATTCCAGAATACCGATTCTGGATAGCGTTATGGCATAGTTAGGCCATGATTTCTTGGCCGATTAGTGAACCAGTAATGGTTGATAGGGCATTGATGTTGCGGCCATGGCACTTGGATGACGTGGATAGTGTTTATGAAATTTGCCAGGATTCAGCAATTCAAGAATTTACATCCGTTCCAGTGCCTTACACAAAAGAAATTGCTGAAATTTGGATTAGGTCTTCACCCCAAAAGTATTTAGAGCGAGAAAAGATCTCTTTAGCTGGAATTCGAAATGGTGAGTTAGTGCTTTCTGTGAGTTTGCACAATATTCATGAGTTCGATCACGTGGGTGAAATTGGTTATTGGGTGAAGCCATCTGCTCGAGGCGAAGGCTTGGCATCACACGCAGTTGAGATGTTGGCAGATTTTGCATTTGCAATCGGATTTCGCAGACTAACGGCAATCACCTTGCCAGAAAACCTAGCATCCCAAAAGACTTTACTTAAGGCTGGATTTGAATTAGAAACGGTTTTACGCGACCGAATGACAAAGCGCGACGGTGCACAAACAAATGCAGTCTTATTCGCCAAGTTTCCGCAGGTTAAGGTCCTCGATTAAACCGACTTCGAAAACTTAACCAGCGAGAATGTCGCCTTCGGCCTGGGAAACTTCGACGCCCAGATTTTCAAGGTAGGCGATTGCGGCTTCTAGATCTGCAGTCTCACCTTTAAATTCAACAATCATCCAGCCAAAGTGATTTTCGATTGCAGCTCTGCGAATACTTGGAATCACATTGAAGTCTTTAACCACGTGATAGATCACTGGTTCAGCAACTTGAGATTCCGGAAACGTTAGTCGAAGGTGACGGCTGATCATGAGGTGATCTCCTTGTTGCGCTCGGCTCGGTTTACTGCCGACACTACCGCCTTTAGCGATGAAGTCACGATCGAGGAGTCAATTCCTACACCCCAAAGCATCTGGCCTGCTACTGCGCACTCAACGTAAGAGGCTGCTTGGGCATCGCCTCCGCTACTCATGGCATGTTCGTGGTAATCAAGCACTCGAACATCAACACCCACTTGAGCCATGGCATTACAGAAAGCAGCAATTGGCCCGTTTCCAACTCCTTCAACTGCAACGTCACCCGAAATCTTGTCACTCATGGCTACCTTTACCCGAGTATCACCTTCGACATCGCTATCAACGGCTACCGTCTTTAGCTTGAAGCGACCCCAAGGGCTTTCTGCGTTTGGAAGGTATTCGTCCTGGAAGTAATCCCACATTTGAGCTGGCGTAACTTCGCCACCTTCAGTGTCGGTGTGAGCTTGGATTACTGCGCTGAATTCAATTTGCAGGCGACGTGGAAGTTCCAACTTGTTTTCGGTGCGCATGATGTATGCCACGCCACCCTTGCCAGATTGCGAGTTAACGCGAATCACAGCTTCGTAGCTGCGGCCAACATCTTTTGGATCGATTGGCAAGTAGGGAACATTCCAGGTGAACTTATCGACTTCAACACCTGCAGCTTTAGCATCTTGCTTCATGATGTTTAGGCCCTTGTTGATTGCATCTTGATGTGAGCCTGAGAAAGCGGTGAATACCAAGTCACCACCATAAGGATGACGTTCTGGAACTGGAAGCTGATTGCAGTATTCAACCGTTCGGCGAATCTCATCGATGTTACTGAAGTCAATCTGCGGATCAATCCCTTGGCTAAACAAGTTCATACCAAGTGTCACCAAACAAACATTGCCGGTGCGCTCTCCGTTACCAAATAGGCAACCTTCAATTCGATCTGCGCCAGCCATGTAGCCAAGTTCAGCAGCAGCAACTCCAGTGCCACGGTCATTGTGTGGATGCAACGAGATAACGATTGAATCGCGGTAGTTCAACTTGCGACCCATGTATTCAATACTGTCGGCATAAACATTTGGGGTTGCCATTTCAACTGTTGCTGGCAAGTTCACAATTACCTTGCGATCCGGTGTTGGCTTCCAAACATCATTTACTGCATTGACAACTTCGATTGCGTAGTCAAGTTCAGTTCCAGTAAATGATTCGGGGGAGTACTCGAAATATATTTCAGTTCCCTCGATTTGTTCGGCGTACTTTAGGCAAAGTTCGGCACCATTAACTGCAATTTCCTTGATGCCTTCTTTATCTAGATCGAAAACAACACGTCGCTGCAAAGTTGATGTGGAATTGTAAAGGTGAACGATTGCTTGTGGCGCACCTTCGATCGCTTCAAATGTGCGTTCGATTAGGTGTTCACGTGCTTGTGTTAAGACTTGAATAACAACGTCATCTGGAATCAAATTCTCATCGATAAGCATCCGAACAAAATCAAAATCAGTTTGACTTGCTGATGGAAAACCAACTTCAATTTCCTTGTAGCCCATTTGCACAAGAAGTTCGAACATTCGCTTCTTGCGATCAGGCGTCATTGGGTCAATCAAAGCCTGATTGCCATCACGTAGATCTACTGCGCACCAACGTGGAGCTTGTGTGATTACTTTGTTAGGCCAGGTGCGATCAGGAAGATCGATTTGGGCAAATGGTGTGTAACGTTCAAATGGCATGCCTGATGGTTTTTGCGAATTACGTTGTTCATATGTAGTCATTGGAATTCTCCGAAAATCTGTGAATGTTTGCGAAATGGGCATCCGGCAAGCAAAAAGCTCCGCAACGAGTGGGCCGGGTTAGGCCTCGTTGCGGCAGTTAAGGAGCAGGTTCGTAAACATTACTTTCACTTTAGCACCGCGCGCCGATACTGGAAAAACCACCGATTTGAACCCAATGCTCTCGAACAGTGAGATTTCGCTTTTTCCATTAATAAGGAACCCCGATACCCTTTATTCCATGGCTAGCAACATTAAATTGGCAGTAATTCCCGGCGATGGCATTGGCGTAGAGGTAGTAGCTGAAGGACTAAAAGTCCTGTCAGCAATCGCTCCTAGCGTTGACCTGACCTTTAGCACCTCCGATTACGATCTTGGTGCGCGCCGATACAACGCAACTGGTGAAACTTTGCCTGACAGCGTAGTTACTGAACTAAAAGCACATGATGCGATTTTGCTCGGTGCAATTGGCGATCCATCAGTTAAGCCAGGAATTCTTGAGCGCGGAGTGCTATTGCCGCTTCGCTTCCAATTAGATCATCACCTGAATTTGCGTCCAGTGAAACTTTATCCAGGCGTAATCTCTCCATTAGTTGGAAAAGGGTCGAAAGAAATTGACTTCGTAGTTTGTCGTGAAGGAACTGAAGGACCATACGTTGGTGCAGGTGGTTTCCTGCGCAAAGACACACAGCATGAGGTTGCAACTGAAATCAGCATGAACACTCGCTTTGGTGCGGAGCGAATCATTCGCGATGCCTTTGAGCGAGCTGGTCGTCGTCGTGGCAAGGTCACGCTGGTTCACAAAACCAACGTAATTGTTTACGCAGGAGACCTATGGCAGCGAGCATTTAATGATGTTGCAGCTGAGTATCCAAACATTGAAACGGATTACTGTCACGTAGATGCCGCCAGCATGTATTTCTTAACTTCACCAGAACGTTTCGATGTAATCGTTACTGACAACTTGTTTGGCGATATCCTGACTGACATCGGTGCGGCCATTGCTGGCGGTATTGGATTGGCAGCAAGTGGAAACATTGACCCAAGCCGAACTAACCCAAGCATGTTTGAACCAGTTCATGGCAGCGCGCCTGACATTGCTGGACAGGGTAAAGCTGATCCAACGGCAACTGTTTTAAGTATTGCAATGCTGCTAGATCATTTGGGATATGCGGATGCCGCTAAAAAGATTGACGATGCGGTAGCGGCTGATCTGGCCTCACGAACTGGCACACGTTCAACCAGTCAAATTGGTGACGCACTCGCAGCTGCAGTAGCAGGTTAAGGAATTAATCATGACAACTTTCGTTCACAATGATTTAGATGTTTCAGCTGCAAATGTGGTTGCATCTGGTCAGCCACTTTATCCTGCGGTTGAGCGAGCTAGTGCCGTGGAAGCAATTGCAAATCTCGCAAACCCATCACCAGCAACTGCAGAACAGCGAGCAGCAATTTTTGCTGACCCTGGTTTCGGAAAGTACTTCACTGACAACGTGGTTCGCGCAGTCTGGACAAAAGCTGATGGTTGGCATCAAGCACAGCTGGTGCCTGGCTCAGCGAGTGCTGGTGGCTTGGGAATTAACGCGTTGCACTATGGCCAATCAATTTTTGAAGGCCTTAAGGCTTATCGTCAAGCAGATGGTGGAATTTACACATTCCGCCCAGAAGCAAATGCTCTGCGCTTCCAACGTTCAGCGCATCGTTTAGCTTTGCCACCCGTGCCAACTGACTTGTTCATTGGTTCAATTGAAGCGTTAGTTCGCCAAGATCAAGCCTGGGTTCCTACGGATCCAGATCAGTCCTTGTACTTGCGCCCACTTGAATTTGGCTCCGAAGATGCCTTAGGGGTTCGCCCATCAACTCACGTGACATACGTATTGATGGCATCACCCGTTGGTGCTTACTTCCCACAAGGCGTGAAGCCAGTATCGGTTTGGTTAAGCGATGAGTACGTTCGGGCAGCTCCTGGTGGCACTGGCGAAGCAAAGTGCGCCGGTAACTATGCATCAAGCTTGATTGCCCAAGCTGAAGCTTCAGACAATGGTTGCGATCAAGTGGTTTGGATTGATGCCATCGAGCGCAAATACATTGAAGAGATGGGTGGCATGAATATGTTCTTTGTTTATGGCTCAGGTTCGAATGCGCGCCTACTAACGCCTCGCCTTACCGGAACCTTGTTACCAGGGGTAACCCGCGATTCAATTCTTACTTTGGCGCGCGACCTTGGTTATCAGGCAGAAGAAGGAACCATCACTGTAGAGCAATGGCGCGATGGCTGTGCAAGTGGTGAGATCACTGAAACATTTGCTTGTGGAACAGCAGCTGTAATCACTCCAGTTGGTCGCGTTGATAGTAAGAACAGTGGCGCCTGGAATATTGCTGATGGTGGCTCGGGCGAGATCACTATGAAACTTCGCACAGCGCTTGTTGATCTGCAAACTGGTAAGGCACCCGATAACCATAACTGGATGCATCGGATCGTCTAATGTCTAAAACTTCCCCTGTTACTGACGCATTTCATCTTTACGACACAACTTTGCGTGACGGCGCCCAGCGCGAGGGCATTAGCTACTCAGTCGAAGACAAGTTAACTATTGCAAAGCTGCTAGATGGCTATGGCGTTGGATTTATCGAAGGTGGCTGGCCGGGTGCGCTGCCAAAGGACACTGAGTTCTTTGCCCGTATTGCTGCTGGCGAGTTGGTTCTAAAGAATGCAAAGCTCGTCGCTTTTGGCGCAACTCGCAAAGCTGGAGTTAAAGCCGAAGAGGATGCCCAAGTTCAAGCCTTACTTGATTCGCAAGCCCCAGTCATCACATTGGTAGCTAAAAGCGATGTCTGGCACGTAGAGCAAGCACTAAAAACTACTAACGAAGAAAACTTAGCGATGATCGCAGACACTGTTGAATACTTAGTGTCACAGGGTCGCAGAGTATTCGTAGATTTTGAACATTTCTTTGATGGTTACAAACATGATTCTGATTACGGCGTCCAGGCAATAAAAGTTGCGATGAAGGCCGGCGCGGATGTGGCCGTACTGTGCGACACTAACGGTGGAATGCTGCCATCAGGGATTGCCACGATCGTTACTGACGTAATGAATAGAACTCAGGCACGTCTTGGTATTCATTGCCAAGACGACACTGGCTGTGCAATCGCAAACAGTGTTGCTGCAGTCGAAGCAGGTGCGACGCATGTGCAGTGCACTGCAAATGGTTACGGTGAACGCACTGGCAACGCTGATCTATTTGTTGTGGCAGCAAACTTGCAACTAAAGCTTGGAATCACTTGCTTGACAGAAGAATCTCTAAAAGATTCCATGCGGATTTCACATGCCTTGGCAGAAATTGCAAACCTGCCACCGGATACGCATCAGCCTTACGTTGGTGTTTCTTCATTTGCTCACAAAGCTGGATTACACGCAAGTGCCTTGAAGGTTAATCACGAGCTTTATAACCACATCGATGCATCAGTTGTTGGAAACGATATGCGAGTACTCGTTACCGAGATGGCTGGACGTGCATCAATTGAGATGAAGGGTACCGAACTGGGTTACGACCTTTCCAAAGAACCGGAAGCAATTACTCGCGTAGTTGAGCAAGTTAAAGATTTGGAAGCACATGGCTGGTCCTTTGAAGCTGCGGATGCATCCTTTGAATTACTTTTGCAGGATGCTTTGGCTGGAGAATCCACAAAGAAGTTCACTGTTGAATCTTGGCGAACTATTGTTGAACAACGCGAAGACGGTCAAATTGTTAGTGAAGCAACCGTAAAGGTTCATGCTGGCGGACAGCGAATAGTTGCAACTGGCGAAGGTAACGGTCCGGTTAATGCTTTGGACAACGCTTTGCGCTCTGCGCTTGTGCAGCACTTTCCACAAATCGCAGAACTCGATCTTGTGGACTACAAGGTTCGTATTCTTGATGGCGGCCTAGGTACTGGCGCGGTAACCCGAGTGCTAATTGAAACTGCCGAAAAGGGACGACGTTGGACCACGGTAGGAGTAAGCGAGAACGTTATTGCAGCTTCATGGCTTGCACTAGAGGACGCCATTTCATATGGCTTACTTGGCAAAACCAACTGAGAATTGCTTAACAAGTAGTCTTAGAAAATGCGTATTGCTCGAGTTTCGGTCCCTGGCGTTGAATTTCCGGTCTATGGAGTTATCACGGGTGACAAAATCGAATTGATCACAGGCTTACCTTGGCCAGACATCAGTGATCCAGTTGCTGCCCTAAACCTTGCAGATGTGAAAATCCTTGCTCCAGTAATTCCAAGCAAAGTTGTTTGTGTTGGCAAAAACTATGCAGATCACGCTAAGGAAATGGGCGGCGATGTTCCGACAGAGCCAGTTATCTTCCTGAAGCCAAATACAACGGTGATTGGCGATGGTGACTTCATTGTTTTGCCGCCTCAGTCAACTAACGTGCATCACGAAGCTGAACTAGCGATTGTGATTGGTGCATTAGCTAAGAACGTAGAAGTAGATCGCGCTGATGAAGTTATTTTTGGATATACCTGCGCAAACGATGTGACTGCCCGAGATTTACAAAACAGCGATGGGCAATGGACCCGAGCCAAGAGCTTTGATACTTTCTGCCCCCTAGGTCCGTGGATTGAAACTGAGTTAGATCCCGAAAACTTAGGCATCTCATGCCAAGTGAACGGCACTACTAAGCAAGATGGAAACACCGGCGATTTAGTCCGTAGCGCTCGTGAAATGGTGTCTTGGATTTCGCACATGATGACTTTGCTTCCAGGCGATGTGATCTTGACTGGCACTCCTGCTGGTGTTGGTCCAATCGTGTCTGGTGACTCAGTATCAGTAACAATTGAAGATATTGGTACTCTTACTAATTCAGTCACTGTTCGCTAGAGAACAATTCAGGAGAGATCTGTGTCAAACGTTCGAGTTCGGTTCTGTCCTTCGCCGACAGGAAACCCGCACGTTGGCATGATCCGCACTGCCTTATTCAACTGGGCTTATGCCCGTCATACCGGCGGAACTTTTGTTTTCCGAATCGAAGATACTGATTCGGCGCGTGATTCCGAGCAGTCATACAGCGATCTTTTGGATTCGTTGCGCTGGCTTGGCATGGATTGGGATGAAGGTCCAGAAGTTGGTGGACCGCATGCTCCGTATCGCCAGTCGCAGCGCATGGATATCTACGCCGACATTGCTGGCAAGTTACTCGCTTCCGGAAATGCCTATCACTGCTACTGCTCCCAAGAAGAACTCGAAGAGCGCCGTGAAGCTGCGCGCGAAGCTGGCAAGACTCCAGGTTATGACGGTGCTTGCCGCTCCTTGAGCGCAGAACAAAAATCTGAGTACGAAACGCAAGGACGATCACCAGTAGTTCGCTTCCGGATGCCAGACACTGACTTCACTTGGACTGATTTAGTTCGTGGCGATGTAACTTTTGCAGCCGAGCATGTTCCGGACTATGTAATTGTCCGCGCAACGGGGGAGCCACTTTATACATTGGTTAATCCAGTTGATGACGTACTGATGGAAATCACTCACGTGCTGCGTGGTGAAGACTTATTAAGTAGCACACCTCGCCAGCTGGCGCTTTATGACGCACTAAAGGAAATCGGTGTCGCGAAAGGCGAACGTCCGCTTTATGGCCACTTGCCGTATGTCATGGGTGAAGGAAATAAGAAGCTGTCTAAGCGCGATCCGGAATCAAGTCTGTTGATGTATCGCGAAGAGGGGTACTTACCGGAAGGCTTACTAAATTACCTTTCCCTTTTAGGTTGGGCATTTGGTGAAGATCGCGAATTCTTCTCAAAGGAAGAAATGGCAACAGTTTTTGATGTTGCGCGAGTCAATGCAAACCCAGCGCGTTTTGATCTAAAGAAGTGCACCTCTATCAACGGTGACTGGATTCGCACTCTGGCCCCAGATGAGTTAGCTCGGCGCATCACACCTTATTTAATTAAGGATGGAGTGCTAACAGCAGAGCCAACTTCCGAACAGTTGGAAGTGTTAAAGAACGCAATCCCATTAGTGCAAGAGCGGATGGAAACTTTACGCCAGGGTGTTGGCATGCTTGGATTCCTATTTGCTGATCAATCTGGCAGTCCGGCGTTTGCAGTTGATCCAGTCGAAGCCGAAAAGGTCTTGACTTCAGAAGCCCAACCGGTACTGGTTGCTGCATTAGCGGCGCTAACTGCGGTGGCAGATTGGACGACGGTAGCAATTGAAGAAGCGTTGCGCACGGCTTTGATCGAAGGCCTGGAATTAAAACCAAAGGTAGCTTTTGGACCAGTTCGAGTAGCCGTCACTGGACGTCGAGTATCACCGCCGCTTTTTGAGTCCCTTGAAATTCTTGGTAGAGAACGATCCCTTACCCGAATTACTGCCTCAATAAAATAGGCATCTGCAAACTAAGCATTTCGCTCAAATGCAAGCCTTGAGATAGAATTTCGACTCGTAATGCCATTTGGGATATGGGGTAATTGGCAGCCCAACTGATTCTGGTTCAGTTAGTCTTGGTTCGAGTCCAGGTATCCCAGCCACATAAAAACATTCCAAATGAGTCAAAATCGTGGAATAGTGATTGTTATGAGTAAGCGGCAATTTCCAAAGTGGTCTGATTTAAAACCAATCATCGGATTTAAGTCACCTTTTTCCAGAAGCGATGAAGTTTCCCGCGCTGTCACAATTTCACAGCTGAGAAGCATTGGAAAAGCCAAGACTCCGCGCGCAGTATTTGACTACACCGATGGGGCAGCTGGCGAAGAGCTAAGTTACGGACGGGCTTATGAGGCTTACCGACGCTTAGAGTTCCATCCACATGTTTTACGCGATGTTTCGGTCGTTGATACCTCCATTTCAATCTTTGGCCAAAAGTCCGCATTGCCTTTTGTATTTAGTCCAACAGGATTCACGCGCATGATGCACTACCAAGGCGAACCTGCAGTGGCGAAGGTTGCCGCCGAGTTTGGCATCCCGTATACGTTGTCAACACTCGGCACCACTTCGATTGAAGATCTTGCCGCCGCCACACCCGAGACCCGTAAGTGGTTTCAACTTTATTTGTGGCGAGATAAAACAACACGTTATGAATTAGTGGAACGAGCTGCGGCCGCAGGATATGAAGCAATCATGCTGACCGTTGACACTGTTGTTGGTGGCATGCGAGTACGGGATGTAGAAAATGGCCTAACGATTCCACCACAATTAACGTTCAAAACCATGGTTGATATGGCGAAGTATCCAAAATGGTGGGGCAATTTACTCACCACAAAGCCACTTGAGTTTGCATCACTTAAAACTACCGGCGGCACAGTAGCTGAACTTATGAACAGTGTCTTTGATCCGTCAATCACTATGAAAGATGTGGAATGGCTCAAGGCGAATTGGCCTGGCAAGCTAATTGTTAAAGGTGTGCAAAATGTAAACGACGCTGCGATGCTGGCGAACGCAGGTGTTGATGCAGTTGTGCTTTCAAATCATGGGGGACGACAACTTGATAGATCGGTAGTCCCTCTGGAACTTTTGCCATCCGTAAAGACCGCAATCTCTGACACACACACTCAACTGTTTATTGACGGTGGCGCATTGTCTGGCTCTGACATTGTTGGTGGTATTGGTCTAGGTGCAGATGCAGTTTTGGTTGGTCGAGCCTACCTTTATGGAATTATGGCCGGTGGGGAGGCAGGCGTTCGACGAGCTGCGCAAATCCTGCAAGGTGAGGTCGAGCAGACTATGCGACTCATGGGAATTACATCTTTGGATCAATTGACACCAGACATGGTCCGGTTCCGCCAGCACTAAACAGCATTTAGAAGTTAGCCCGATTTACGTTATTGTGAACAGGTGCGGCCCCGTTGTGTAGCGGCCTAGCACGCCGCCCTCTCAAGGCGGTAGCGCGGGTTCGAATCCCGTCGGG
>JBIIMD010000040.1:0-9241 GCA_044232525.1 Candidatus Nanopelagicales bacterium
TTCATCGCTCCCGCCTGCCTCGCCTACGTGGCCCGAGTACTTAGAATTCACAGCCAGTCCCACCCGTCGGTCACTGTCGGCTTGACCGAGGCTGGCACTGGCCGGCTTCTAGAAGAACTGGAGCACGGCAAGATCGATCTAGCCCTTTGCCGGACTCCGAAAAGCATGCCGCCTTGGCTCACAAGTCACATGACTATAGAGGAGCCGGCCCTCCTCGCCATTTCTGAGGATCATCCATTCGCTACCGAACTCGCGATACCGTTCGCCCGCCTCGAAGGTGAGCCTCTGATTCAAATTTCGCAACGCACAGATGCGGACAACGGCGACTACTATGCCGCACTCGCACACGAAGCCGGATTCGACTTGTCCGTGACGCATGAAGCAGACCACTTGCACATGGCATTGGCTCTCGTGGCCCATGGCCTCGGCGCTACTTTTGTTCCTGCATTCGCCAAGAGCCTGCTACCCCACGGGGTGATCACCATCGGTGTCACAGATCCAACTCCCGTACTGCAGATGTCTGTGCTGACTCGTCAAGCATCCCTGACACCGGTAATGAGCGAATTCGTGAACAGCGTGCAGACGGCACTGAAGAATCAGGCACGCCCCGAAGATACGGCCACGCGCAACAAAGCCGTGTGACTCAACCTGAATTAGACTCGGCCACCGATGACCTTCAGTGAGACCAGTTACCTGCGACTGTGCCGCCATCGATAGAGATGAGCGAGCCCGTCATGAACCCGTTGTCCGGACTCGCAAGAAGCAGTGCAACCGGACCTATCTCCGAAGGGTCGGCGATTCTTCCGAGCGGCACACTTTTTGCCACTTGCTCGGCAATGTCAGGTTGCTTGAGCCTTCCCGATGCAATGTTCGTCTCGAACGGGCCCGGAGCCAAGCAATTTACCAGCACCTTGTGTTCGGCGAGTTCCATTGCTAAGTACTGGGTCAGGTGATGGACAGCAGCCTTGCTCGCTGCATAGGCGTGTCCGACGAACAGCGTCGGCATGATTGCCGCGGAAGACGACGTGATGATCAGTCTTCCGGATCCGGACTCGATCAAGTAAGGAAGCGCTGCGCGCGCAGTGCGGATCACACCGGAAAGATTGACCGCCAACACGCGATCCCAATTATCGTCATCAAGTTCCAACAGTGACTTTCCGCCCGAGCCCGGCCCAGGACCCGCGGAGATTCCGGCATTTGCGAACACGACCCGAATTCCTCCGAAGCGTTCCGCAGCAGTTGCCATGGCTGCCGACAAGGAGTCTGGAACAGTGACGTCACACTGCAGACCGATGACATCACAGCCTGAGTCAACGAGTTCAGCGGCCGCAGCTTGTGCCGCAGGCCCGTTGGCATCCAGCAGGGCAACACTCGCACCTGCCATCGCGAGTGCCTCGGTTATTGCGCGCCCGAGACCTGAGGCTCCACCAGTGACTACTGCGCCGGTGCCGGTCAACGACTTCATCGGTGATGACATCAGCGCCCAGTCATTTCAACGTAGTAACCACTGAAGAAGGCCAATGGTTGTCCTTCACCAAAGTGGGTGAGTACTCGGAACTCCCGTAAGCCAAGTTCTTGCACAGACATTCCATCTCCTAGGGCTCATCTCACTCGAACGACTCAAGTCTAGGCTTGCGGCGGACCAACAATCCAATTCTTATACTCCGCTCGGTCATGTTCGGTAGTTATCACGTCGGTGCCGCTCTAGCGGAACGCAGTCCTGAAACCAAATCTAAATTCCAATCGAAATAGCAAACTAATAGACTGGTGCCCCTGGGGGGCGGTAGCTCAGTTGGTCAGAGCATCGGACTCATAATCCGTGGGTCGTCGGTTCGAGCCCGACCCGCCCCACCAAGTTCAGGCAGAATCTAAATACTCTTCCAAGGCCTGCCGGATAATGGCTGAAGGAGTTTGGCCTTGACGTTTGGCTTCTTTTTCAAGGGCTAACTTCAGTTTTTCTGGAACCCTAGCTTTTATTTCAGGAGAAACTTTTGACGGTCCAGTTAAAGATGGGCGACCAACAGCTTGTGCAAGCACTTCTTCTACTATTTTTTCTGCGCGTTTCCTGGTGATCCGCTTACCTTGGCTATCGCGAATTACTTCCTTATCTAAATCGATGTCTTTGCCCAAGACATATTGAGATTTAGCCATTAGCTCCTCCTTCTAAAGCTCCTTGGCATCACATGAATTACCAGGATATGTTCCACTAGTTTTACTGCCACTATCTCAAGTTCCAAGCCACGATCGTCTTGTCCAATCCAGAGAAGTTTTTGATCCTCACCATAAATTGATAGAAAGATGACTGGTTCATTATTCTCTAGGACAAAAAGCACATGAGCTTTGCCACTGCGATGCTTGCGTGCCGACTTGGCGAAACGGACTTCCTTTTCAAACATATTATGCGCCACACAAATAATAGTCAAGAACTGAATGAAAGTTTCTTCTGGTCGCTAAAGGCATTTGCAAACAATACATTTTTATAGCCACTGGGAACCTGAGTTATCCACACCATTCGTGGGTGACAGTCCATGTCATTACATCTAGGCTTTCGATATGAAAAGGATCATTGCGGCCTGTGCATCTCTGTTGTTGCTGGTTGGTTGTTCACAGAAATCTGCCCTTGCGAATCTCGCTGATGGTAACTGCACCGGCGCTGTTGCTGACCTCGTTGATAAACATGTCTCGGGTCAGATAGATGCCTTAGCTGACAAGGATTGGGAGTCGGCCTACTCGTTTGCTTCTGAGAATTTTCAATCAGGCGTCTCAGTTGAAGATTTCACCTTAATCATCGGCACACAATATCCAATGCTGATTGAAAACAAAGGATACGAGTTCAGCGATTGCACAGTAACTGACAGCTCAATCACACAAGAAGTCGGTGTAACAAGTGGTGAACAAGTATTCAGCCTTACCTATTCACTATCGGTAAATGATTCAACACTTGGCGTTGAATCAGCAGTTATCACCAAGGTCGCATCTCCAGTAGCAGTTTAATTAGGTGAAGTCGTGTCAGCGCTCATAATCCGTGGATCTTAGGTTCTTAGCCCAACTCACCCCACCATCTGGCAAAACTCTCACAATATCTATATGTGAACCCCAGATCTGGCCGATCTTGGCCGTTATGCTTATGGGCAATAGAGTCCAGCGGCGGCACAATTGCCTAACTGGGGATTGCGGAAAAGAGCAAAAATGACCAACAGTCCGTGGCTAGCTCACTACCCAAGTGAGGTTCCAAAACAGCTTCCACCAGTTCCCTTTGCAAACTTGCCAGAGCTTCTTCGAACAGCGGCCAGTACGTATGAGAAGACCACTGCCTTCACTCAGGTCATGCCAAATGGCATGAATGGCTCTTTGACTTATGCCCAGGTGGACCTGCTATCTGATCACTTTGCTAGCTACCTTCGCGAAGAACTCGGACTTGCCGCAGGTGACCGTGTTGCAGTCCAGATGCCAAACTGTTTGAGCTACCCAATCGTTGCTTTTGGTGTCTTTAAAGCCGGATGCGTTTTAGTCAATACCAATCCCCTATACACGCCAACTGAAATGATTCATCAGTTCAGTGACTCTGGTGCGACAACGCTGGTCATCATCGATATGTTCGCTGGCCGTTTGCCAGAAGTTTTGGGTAAGACTCAAATCAAGAATGTTGTGACTGTGAAGATTTCGCAATACTTCCCACCAGTTGTTGGTGGCATCGTGCGGATGGTTCAAAAATTCTGGAGCAGGTCTTTGCCAAAGATTGAAGTTGAGCACACAAAGTTTTCTTCAGCTCTTTCTAAAGGTAAGGCTAAGTACTCAAAGGAAAAGGTCGCCAGTTACTCAAAAGGCCTTACATCTGAAAGTCTGGCCGCTTTGCAATACACCGGTGGAACTACTGGTGTTTCTAAGGGCGCAATGCTTAGCCACGGCAACTTGGTCTCTAACACTTTGCAGATGATCGCCCATAGTGGCACTGGAATGCGTGCCGGTAAGGAAATAGTTCTAACTGCCCTGCCGCTGTATCACATCTTCGCTTTCACAGTTAACTTGTTGGGCTTCTACTACAACGGAGCTCGAAACATTTTAATTCCTTCCCCTCGCCCACCGAGCAATCTAAGACGCGCTTTTGATAACTACAAGATCACTTGGTTAAGCGGAGTTAATACTCTGTTTAATGCACTGCTAAATGAACGCTGGTTTCAAGATGCGCCACCAAAACATTTGCACGCATCTGCTGCTGGTGGAATGTCCCTTCAGGCATCAGTTGCGCAGCGTTGGCGCGAACTAACCGGAACTCCGATTGTTGAAGGCTATGGCTTGACCGAGTCATCCCCTGTTCTAACTTTCAACCCACTAACTGGAATGGCAAAAGATGGAACCACTGGCATTCCAGTTCCATCAACCGAAATCAAGTGCATAGATGACAATGGCAACGAAGTTGCATTCGGCGAACCAGGCGAAGTCATTGCCCGTGGACCACAGATCATGCTTGGCTACTGGCAACGGCCAGAGGAGACTGCCAAAGCACTTAAAGATGGTTGGCTGCACACAGGCGATGTTGCTGTGATGGATACCGATGGTTACTTAACAATCGTTGATCGCACTCACGACATGATCATCGTAAGTGGCTTCAATGTTTATCCAAATGAAGTCGAAGAACAGATTGCTGCCGTGCCTGGGGTGCTTGAAGTTGGCGTAATTGGAGTGCCAGACGAGAAGTCTGGCGAGCGGGTTCGCGCCTACATAAAGGCAACCGTCCCTGGCCCAAGCAAGGAAGAAATCGTTGCTCATTGTAGAACCAACCTGGCTGCATACAAGATCCCGCAAGACGTGATGTTTGTGGAAGATCTTCCAAAGAGTCCTATTGGAAAGATTCTTCGCCGCACTCTCCGCGATGAGGCAATCGGTAAAACTTCTAACAACGACGCAAGCAAGGGATCTTAGTCATGCGCACATTCATAAGCCTGGCAGAAGAAGTTGCCAACGAAGCTACTGTCGTAAATGAGTTTGAGCAGACTTTGCTGAGAATCTTCATTCTCACCATCATGTTTGGTCTAGGTGCTGGCTTGACGCCAAAAGACTTCTCGCTGGCCCTACGTCGTCCTTGGGGGCTCTTTATTGGTTGGTTAACCCAGTTCGGAATCATGCCACTCACGGCATACGTCCTGATCGTCACAGTTCTGTTCCCGTTTTCAAACACCACTGACGTTATGTTGGTTGCTTTAGGTGCATTGATTATGGGTAGTGTGCCAGCGGGCACAACTTCGAACCTGTTCACTTACTTCTCAAAGGGCAACTTGGCGCTCAGCGTTGTGATGACAATTAACTCAACTCTGTGGGCATTCATCATGACTCCAGCCATGCTATTCATCTACTCAAGGCTCATTGGTCTCGATGAGTCGCTGACTGTTGAGTTCAGTGAACTTGCACTCGTTATTGTTGGCTTGATCATTCCGGTCGCACTTGGAATGCTGCTTCGCAAATTCAGCTCAAATGTTGGCGCAGTCCTAGAACTAGTTGGAAGTGTCGTCGGCTTACTATTCATTCCGTTCTTGATCGCTATCTGGGTGCCTCGCAACTGGGAGTTGTTGCTCACAACAGATTGGCCAACATATGTTGTGGCAATTGGCCTAGGTTTGGTTGGTATTACCGTTGCGTACTACATTTCCAAGCTGCTCAAGTTGCATCCGATGAATGCCAGAACCATTGCACTTGAGACTGGAATCAACAACGGACCTTTGGCTATCGCTGTGATCGTTGCCGTTTACATCGACAATCCTGGTGTGGACAAGATTCTCCTGGTTCCAGCGCTTTACTCACTGTTCATTGTCATCATTTCGACATTGGTGACACTGGTATTCAGACGGGCAAACCTTGCAGAAGAGCAGAAGATTCCAAATCTGCTTTAGTTAAATTCATTGCCAATTAGAGCTAGTTGGCCTTATAAATCAATGGGGAGTCGCCCACGGTGACTCCCCATTGATTTATGCCTAACTACTTGCGCACAACCTTTATCTTTAGTGAAACCTGCTTTTTCTTTGAAACTATGGCCTTGACTCGATAAGAATCCGAATTCTTTGACTTGATTAATGGATACTTACCAGATTTAGCTTCTACTGTGGCAATGGTTTTCCATTTTGTTCCAACTTTCTTTTGAATCAGAACCTTCTTGACTTTATTAAGTGTCTTTGGGACTTTCCAAGTAACAGTTGCCGCTGATTTTTTCGACTTCAGATTTGAATTTTTGCCAACTTTAACAGTGGTCAAGGTATCCAATTTAGTGACGACTTTCTTCTGACCTACAACTTTCTTTACAAGGACAGGAGAGGTTGAAACAACCAAGCTGGTGACGCCTTCCGGCTTCGACGCCTCCACGACCAAATCATTGGCATGCTCAAATTGAGTTGTTGTTTTTAGACCGTTGCCAACATCAGAAAGTGCCATAATTGTGACCGAGTATGTGTCACCACCTACCAAGTTATCTAGAGTCACCCATGTTTCACTGACATCTTGAGTTTCACGACCAGTAATCCATATTCGATATCCCAAGATTTGTGCTCCTGTATATTCAGGCGCTTCCCAAGAAATGTGAGCGATAGCCGAATTCTGATCCACGGTTACGCTTACTTCGTTGACCTGACCTGGCGCTAGTGCCACTAGGAAGTCTTCAATTGTCGCACTTTGGCTATTTCCAGCTGAATTTCTAGCAGTGATACTGACTTGATACCTTTGCCCAAGTGCTGGTTCGCTAAGGACCACCTTCGTAGTCGCTGCTGAAACTCGATAACTGATATTTCCTGGATTAAAGGTTACTAATACTGAAGTTACATCCTTATTAACACTCGGTGACCAGGTTGCAATTAGATCGCCTGTTGCTGAAAGGGCAAGCTTGACATTAGTCACCGGTTCAGGAAATACCTGAGGAATCACTGTATAGGTAGCGAATGGACTTGTGCCCCAGCAATTCGTAGCTGCCAGGGCAAAACTGTGTGTTTTTCCTGGAATCAATTTAGTGAAAGTTAAGGATTCGTCAGGATCGACCGAAGACAACTCTTGACTTACCGTTGAGCCAGAGTTCTCTACCCAGCTCGCTACTACACTCCATGAAGTGACTCCACAACCATTGGTGGATAGCGCTCCTAGTTGAATTGAAACAGTTGGGTCTGAATTCACAATCTGACGCACTGTGGCATTTGTTGGAGCACTTGGAACTCCTTGAACTGTCGACTGGTTTGATTGGACGCTTGCAGTACTGTGGCCCCAGGCAGTGTGAACAAATATGCGAGCTCGGTATCGATCACCACTAGTCAAATTTTCAAAAGTTACAAAAGGATTTGTAGTCTCTATCGTCGAAACCACATTATTGTTAGCTCCAATAAGTTCAGCGCTGTAATTAACTATTGGCGTCTCGATATCTACTGGCTCTGACCAGGTTACTTCGATTGCATTCTTTGCCCCAGATGTCACTACTGTCGCAGCACGATCTGGGATGAACGCGGTCGTAGTTGTAGCCGAAGGAACCGTGGTCAAATAGTCATTTAACGTTGCGACGTTAAAAGTATTTACTGGAGAACGTGGTTGGGCTCCAACTACATCGGTGAACACAACGGAGCTTTCACGCGATGAAACCACCTTTACCTCACCAGTAGCGACGCTCGTAATACGATATCCAGTTACGTCTCCACTGGCTGCAGTCCAAGTAACTCTGGCACCACGATCTCCCACCGCAGTTGCGGAAACATTGGATGCTAATTTAGGAACAGATCTAGTTGTAACTCGATTGCTATCAGTCCATTCACCAGAACCAACAGCGTTTACTGCCCGGACACTTACTTGATAGTCAACGTTGTTTTCAATTCCAGACGTAATTGTCAGTGACGTTTTAGACGTTTTGAACTCTGCATCGCCTGGTGAGACACGAATAACATAACTGGCAATCTTGGCTGGATCATTGGTTCCTGGCTCAAAGAAAACCGAAAGCGTCTTATCACCTGGTTGAAGTGAAACAGCAGCTGGCGCAAGTGGGGTGACGTTTGCGGCAGCATCAAATACAAGTTCTGATGTTCGTCCATTAAATTTTAACCTTGGAACCATCGTGATTTTCCAGTCGTCTGAATTAGCAACAACATTAAGTGTGGCACTTAGACTTTGACCGCTGACCATTTTTGAATAAAGGCCTCCAGCGCTGCGACGTTCGAAATAGAACCAATAACGATCAATCCACTCTGCATTATTAGACACATTCCAAGTTAAGTTGATAGTTTTGTTACCAGAAGTTACGACTAGATCAGTCACTTGAACAATAGGCATCTCCTCTGCCGGAGTTGTGCCATTTACGGTCCACCAACTAAAGCTGTCGCTGGATTGGACATTACCAAGTTCGGTGTAGCAACCGGTAAGTCCAATTTCAGGAAAGTACTCAGACTTCATATTTAGCCCATGGCTGCCTTGACTACCATCCAATTTGATTACGTTGAGTCTGGGCTGACACATAGGCGTGATTGCATAACCTTTGTTACCCGGCTGCATAACTACGATTCCATTATCTGGAATCCCATAACTTTGCCAAGTAGTTGCGAACGACGGACTGACTAAACCAACAGTTAACCCACCAGTCAAGGCCAAGCTAATTGCTGCGAGTATTAGACGACGCGAATCTATGAACAATTTAGTCATGTTCTTACCCCTTGTTATGACGACCAAGTATTGGCCGTTGCCAAAAGGCTACGCATTAGGTCTGACAAGTTTGCAGCAGCTAAATATGCGGGAAAGAAAAGGAGTTTTGCCCAGATTGACTGGAATTTCCTACGTCTTACTAGATTTCTCTGCCTCTTCGGAGGAGAAACTTTGCATGAGTAACCCAATTACTACTAGCACCAATCCGATTGCCAAATTTAGAGTCATTTCCTCGTTGAGGACAAGTACACCTAGCACTGCTGCGGTTACAGGATCAGCCAGCATCATGGTGGCTGCTACCCCAGGAGAAATGCCACGCAGACCAAAAATCTGCATTGCATTCGCTAATCCCATAGTGAAGACTCCAAGGTAAAGCGAAAGCAAAATCGCTTGGGAGTTCCACTCGACTTGCATGAAGTCATTGCGCACTATGAAAAACAAGCCAATTGACCCAAGCAGATATGCCATACCCGGCAATTGCATCGGATGGCCACCAGCACGAACTTCAACCTTCGCAGCATTGATATACCCACCGATTCCAGTTCCTGCTGCGACTGCATAAAGTAATCCTGTTGCATCATTGGTT
>JBIIMD010000120.1:0-2623 GCA_044232525.1 Candidatus Nanopelagicales bacterium
GGCTCGGGAATCATCAGGTGAGTTGTATCCAGACTTTGGCAATCTTGCAACCACTGATACCGATATCTTGACTGCATTGTTGGCTGCGCATCCTGACATGACAATGGAAGCCGCAGCCATGCTCGAACTGCCTAATGTTGCTGGCGCCTTCTCGCTGGTTTTCATGGATGATCAAACTTTGTATGGCGCTCGTGATCCGCAAGGAATTCGTCCATTGGTTTTGGGCCGCCTTGAGCGCGGCTGGGTCATTGCATCTGAAACAGCGGCACTGGATATTGTGGGCGCAACTTACGTTCGCGAAATTGAACCAGGCGAAATAGTAGCGATTGATGAACACGGATTGCGTTCAATGCGATTTGCTGAAGCTGATCCAAAGGGTTGCTTGTTTGAATTTGTTTACTTAGCTCGACCTGACACGACGATCAACGGCAACGCGGTGCATGGTGTTCGCGTTGAAGTCGGCCGCCGCTTGGCCAAAGAATTCCCTGTTGATGCTGATGTGGTCATTCCAGTGCCCGAATCTGGAACTCCAGCTGCCGTTGGGTACGCACAAGCCAGTGGAATTCCGTTTGCCCAAGGCTTTGTTAAGAACGCCTACGTTGGCCGAACATTTATTCAGCCAAGCCAAACGATTCGCCAACTTGGTATTCGCTTGAAACTTAATCCTTTGCGAGAAGTTATTGAGGGCAAGCGATTAGTAGTTGTTGATGATTCCATTGTTCGAGGAAATACCCAGCGCGCAATCGTAAAGATGCTTCGGGAATCTGGCGCAACTGAAGTTCACGTTCGGATTTCTAGTCCACCGGTGCAGTGGCCATGTTTTTACGGAATTGATTTTGCAACTCGTGCTGAACTTATCGCTAACGGTTTAACAATTGATGAAATTCGCCAGTCAATCGGTGCGGATTCACTTTCGTTTATCTCTCTAGACGCTTTAGTCGAGTCCACAAATGTTGCAAAGGATCGGTTATGCCGAGCTTGCTTTGATGGCGTCTATCCCGTTGAACTTCCGGAAGAAGCCCTCCTTGGCAAACACGTGCTTGAAGGTTTTGGCATCGCCCAAGATGGCATGACAGCTATTGATGAAGTGGTTCGTCGGCCTTGAGCGATAAGTCAAACAATCAGGCGAGTTCTTCATATGCCGCAGCTGGCGTCGATACTGAAGCCGGCGATCGCGCGGTTGATTTAATGCGTAGCGCGATTGCTAAGTCCACACGCAGTGAAGTTGTTGGTGACTTTGGCGGCTTTGCTGGACTATTTGACATCAGTGCTTTCAAGAAGATGACTAAGCCTCTGCTGGCAACTTCAACTGATGGGGTTGGAACCAAAATAGATGTTGCACGTCGCATGGACATTCATGACACCGTCGGTATTGATTTAGTTGCCATGGTTGTTGATGACTTAGTTGTTTGCGGCGCCGAGCCGTTATTCATGACTGACTACATTGCAGTTGGCAAAGTTCACCCAGAGCGCGTTGCGGCAATTGTTACTGGCATTGCCAATGGTTGCGTGATTGCGGGATGTGCTTTGGTTGGCGGCGAAACCGCTGAACACCCAGGATTACTCGGACCAGACGAATACGACATTGCAGGAGCGGGAACTGGAATTGTTGATGCGCACTCCTTGCTTGGACCAGAAAGAGTTGTTGCAGGTGACGTTGCAATTGCAATTGGCTCCAGTGGATTGCATTCAAATGGTTATTCACTGGCAAGGCATGTGGCATTTAATGTTGCGGGACTTGATGTTCACGATCACGTGGCCGAGTTTGGTCGAACCCTTGGCGAAGAACTTCTGGAACCAACTCGAATATATGCCAAAGACATTTTGAATTTAATTAGTGCAATTCCAGTTCACTCAATTTCTCACATCACAGGTGGGGGCATAGCTGCGAACGTTGCTCGCGTAATGTCAAGTGAGTTAGCACTTGATTTAGATCGCTCTACTTGGACACCACAAGCAATCTTTAACTGGTTGCAAGCACGCGGCAACATCGAGCAAATCGAAGCTGAGAAAACTTTCAATATGGGAATTGGTATGTTGGCATTTGTGCCGGAGTCCGCTGCACAACTTGCGATTACATCGCTGCAAGCAAGTGGTTTGAAAGCTTGGGTTTGTGGCGAAGTTCGGGTGCGCGATGCAAATGAGACTGGCGACGCTGTTGCTAAGGGTGGAAACGGTGGAGCGGTCTCTTTAGTTGGGACTTACGCTAAGTAGTCGCCCAGAAACTAGGCGCGTTCTTCTTCGTCTTCTTCATCCTCGTAGTACTTGGCGTAAGGATCGTTTTCCAAATCAGATGTTTCAACATCTTCGTTCGATGACACATATGAAGAGCCGCCAAGTTCGGCTTGAAGTGCACTTAAGTCAGTGTTAGGACTGTTGTATTTCAGATCGCGAGCAACTTTAGTTTGCTTGGCTTTTGCACGGCCACGTCCCATGACTGCGCCCCCTTAACTACCCGGAGTTTCTAGTTTGGTTACTGATTTGCCAGATTTTATTGCGATCTGCATGTCGGTAACGGCAATACCAGTCTATCTGAGCCTGAAATTGCTGCATCTGACGGGTAGATTCAATCGCTTCTAAGGGGTGGCAGGGCATCCTGAGTCCTACTAATGAGTAACAGTAA
>JBIIMD010000041.1:0-9159 GCA_044232525.1 Candidatus Nanopelagicales bacterium
CGCGCCTTGGCTCACAGCATTAGTTTTATCAACGAGGGAATCAGCTGCGAGTGTATATATGTCAGCAAGCGGAATTCGAATGTTGGTAATCTGTGCCGCGATTTCAATCTTTGCATATTTTGCGATGATGAAAATTGCGGAACTTCCAACCGAAAAAAGACTTCTCGCATGATCGGCTCATTGGTCGGGGCTTTACTTGCCTCAGGAATGATTTTGGTTTTCAATGCATTGCGCCGCGTCAAAGTCAGCATGGGAGACCAAATTTCCCCATTTATAGGGAAAGGTTCAACAAAGAAACCGAGTTACACCCAGACCATCTCTTCAAAAATCAATGATGTGCTTACCTCTCGAGAATGGTCACCATGGAGTAACAACGAGACAATTTCTAAATGGTTGCGTCAATCAGACAGTAGTTTTACTCTGGCTAACTTTCGCCGCCGGCAAATTGTCTTTGCAAGTTATGCACTACTGGCTTCAATTTGCTGGATACTTCTGAGGATTGCCAGTGGAAAAGATCTAACTCCAATTTTGGGCCTAATTATTTTGGCAGGCGGATTCATTGGGGGCGGCTGGTATGCAAAATGGAGCCTGGCAAGTAAGGCAAAACAGCGACGAATGATTATTGAAGAACAGCTTCCAGCAGTTCTTGACCTACTTGCATTTGCGGTATCGGCAGGTGAGCCGGTGCTATTGGCCTTGCGAAGAATTTCAAATTCCTGCGTTGGTCCTTTAGTTTCGGAAGTATCTAGAGTAGTCAATTCCGTTTCCACTGGAGATAGTTTGACTCCAGCACTAACCAAAATGTCTGACGAAATTGAATCACAGCCATTAAGTAGAGCGACTCATGCCCTCGAGTTAGCGCTCGAGCGCGGAACCCCCCTAGTTCAAGTTTTGAGAGCTCAAGCAGCGGATGCCCGAGCACATCAAGTTCGAATGCTCTTGGTTCTTGCAGGACACAAGGAAACTTCAATGATGCTTCCGGTGGTGTTTCTGATTTTGCCCATGATTGTTGCGGTCGCTCTTTATCCCGGAATGATCGCACTTCAAGTCTTATAGCAAACGAAGGTGAATGCCTTCTAATGAATAGAAAAGGAAATAAATATGAATATGACTAAAGAAATAGCAATTAAGGCAGCAACTGCATTGCAAATTTCTGCAACAGCAATGCTGGAAAAATCTCGGAATGATCGCGGCGATGTTCCAGGATGGGTACTGGTGACTGTTATGACAGCGGGTCTTGTGGTAGCAGTCTGGTCAGTAGCTGATGGACAGCTAAAATCGGTTTTGACAAGTGCGCTTCGAAGTGTTTCGCGGCCTTAAAGTACTTAAGTCGCAATCTGGCTCTAGCGTTGTTGGTTTTGTGCTGGTAGCTCCCTTGGTGGTAACGCTCTTCATTGCTATTGGACAAATAGCAATGCTGGTAGCAGACAAGAGCGTCCTAAACTCTGCAGCAGTAATAGGGGCACGCACTGCAAGCGCAGCTGATGCGTCCAATGCCGATGGCAGAAGTGCGGCCCTTGATGTATTGATGAGTAGGGGTTCTGGGTTTACACCAGATTCGGTGAAGATTTCTCGAGTCCAAATCCAGGGCAATCGATATGTTGCAGTGATCGTTAGTCGTAGAGTAAACATCCCATTTCTAGATCGGGGATTTCTGCTAGTTGGACGCGCAAGAGCACTTGACGAAGGGGCGCTGTGAAGACAAAGAAGTCTGAAAAAGGAAATGTAATTGTGGAATTCATTGCAATAACCGTTGGACTGTTGGTCCCCATTTCAATCATTGCAAATGCCAGCATCGTGGTAGCGACTGCATTCCTATCTACAGAAATTGCAGCTCGCACTGCATCGCGCGCGTTTGTCGTTGCATCAAACGATGCTTCGGGGAAGCGAGCAGCAAATTCAGCTGCAGCACTTGTAGCTAATGATTTTAACTCGCGAGAGCCTTCTGTTTCGTTAAAGGTCTCTTGCACCAAGAGCCCCTGTCTTTCTCCTGGCGGTTTTGTCACAGCACGAGTAAGCAAGACCGTAGGACTTAAATTGCCTAGCATTCTTGGGTCTCGAAAGATTTTAGTAAGTTCTCAACACACTTCAGTAGTCGACGAAATGCGGAAGCAATGAACCTGCGCAAGCGCCTGAGTGGAGATGATGGATCGATTCTGCTGTTTGGAATTGGTCTTTCTATTGCTGGCCTGATGATTGCGGCTGTGTCCATAAACGTTGCCTCAATTTGGGTCACAAAGAATGTTCTAGATGGAATTGCTGATGGTGCAGCACTTTCAGCAGCACAGGCAGTCGATACCAATTCAATATATCGAAATGGAATTGGAAAGAATCTCAGGCTAAATGAAAGAATTGCAAAAACTAGAGTGAGAGACTACGTAACGGCATCCGGAGCAAGATTACAAGTGAAGGAATTTACCGTCAGATCAGTAAAGGTTTCGGGAACGGCGGTAACCGTAATTGTTGAGGCAAAGCCACGAACCGCATTCGGTTACCTAATGCCGATTTCAAGTCCCGTAGTTGTTAGTGCGGCTAAGGCAATTAATAAAGTTCGGTAACTTCAAGGTAACCTTATGAACTATGGCCACCGGAGAATTTGCTATTGACATAGCAACTATCAACTCGACTCTTTCGAGTATCGAAAAAGTTCTCCGAATAGATGAAATGCAGACTCAAGTAGCAGAGCTAGAGATCTTGGCTTCAGCGCCAGATCTCTGGGATGACCAAGCTAACGCCCAGCGAGTAACTGGAAAGCTTTCGGTACTTCAAGCAGACATTGGGCGCATTAAGAATCTGCGCTCACGTGTCGATGACGTTCAAGTTCTGTGGGAAATGGGCGAGGCTGAAGGCGATCAAGGAATCCTTGAAGAGGCAAGTGCAGAACTAATCGCACTTGAGAAATCTATTGGCGAACTTGAAGTCCGAACTTTACTTTCTGGAGAGTACGACCACCGCGAAGCCTTAGTTTCCATTCGTTCTGGAGCTGGCGGTGTTGATGCAGCTGACTGGGCAGAAATGTTGCAGCGTATGTATCTGCGATATTGCGAACGCCATGGCTGGACAACTGAGGTTTATGAAACGTCCTATGCCGAAGAAGCAGGAATTAAGTCAACAACTTTCGCAGTTAAGGCTCCGTTTGCATATGGAACTTTGTCAGTGGAACAAGGGACTCACAGACTTGTGCGGATCTCACCGTTTGATAATCAAAGCCGCCGCCAAACTTCATTCGCAGAAGTAGAAGTGATTCCGGTTGTTGAGCAAACTGATTCGGTAGAGATCCCTGATGACGATTTAAGAGTTGATGTTTACCGTTCATCAGGACCAGGTGGTCAAGGTGTCAATACAACTGACTCAGCTGTGCGCCTAACTCACATCCCAACTGGAATTGTTGTGTCTTGCCAAAATGAGCGCTCACAATTGCAAAACAAGGCAACTGCTATGGCTGTTTTGCAGGCCAAAATCTTGGAGCGCACTCGCCAAGAAGAACAAGCAAAGATCAATGCCCTAAAGGGTGACACAAGTGGATCTTGGGGAAATCAAATGCGTTCCTATGTTTTGCATCCATACCAAATGGTTAAAGACATCAGAACTGAAGTTGAAACTGGTAACACTTCGGCAGTTCTCGATGGGGATATAGATCAGTTCGTAGAAGCTGGTATTCGCTGGCGTCGCGAACAATCCAATTAAACAATCCAATTAGTGATCCGCCCCTCATAACCTAAGGTTCGGCGCGCCCTGCACCTGCATTGCGCGCACAGTATTTAGGCTGAATACATACAGATTTTCGCGTACCTTGTCGCGCCCGTTTAAGGAGAGCTCATAGTGATCAACTTTGATAATGTCTCCAAGCAGTACAAGAATTCAAGCGCCCCAGCCCTTGATGAAATCAATCTCAACATTGAGCAAGGCGAGTTTGTTTTCCTAGTTGGACAATCTGGGTCAGGAAAGTCATCCCTACTCCGGCTCTTACTCAAAGAAGAAAAACCAACATCAGGAACCGTAACGGTTGACGGAATAAATGTGGCTAAGTTGCCTAATCGCAAAGTGCCAGCCTTTCGAAGAACTATGGGAATCGTATTTCAAGACTTCAGATTGCTTCCTGGAAAAACAGTTTTCGACAATGTTGCTTTTGGCATGGAAGTGATTGGAAAATCTAGAAAAGAAATTCACCAACGAATTCCTGCACTATTAGATTTAGTTGGACTAGATGAAAAGGCACATCGTTTACCTTCAGAACTCTCAGGTGGTGAGCAGCAACGTGTGGCGCTTGCCAGAGCATTTGTGAATCAGCCAAAACTCCTATTAGCTGACGAGCCAACTGGAAACTTGGACCCATCAACAAGTGTTGGAATTATGAAGTTGCTGGATCGAATCAATCGCACGGGTACAACTATTGTCATGGCAACTCACGACGTTGCCATTGTTGATCAAATGCGTAAACGAATTGTCCAAATGGAAAACGGCAAGATTGTCCGCGATCAAGAGCGCGGAATGTATGGGCATACGGGGCAATAGTCATGAGGTTTTCATTTGTAACTAAAGAAGTAGGCAATGGATTACGCCGAAACTTTACAATGACCGTTGCACTGATTGTTTCAGTTGCGGTTTCACTATCTCTAGTCGGTGCTGCACTTCTGTTGAGTGAACAGGTGGACCGAATGAAGGGATACTGGTACGACAAAATTGAAGTTTCTATATTTTTGTGTGGAAACTCATCTGTAGCTTTTACTTGTACTGGGACAGTAACTGACGAGCAGCGACAAAATGTAGAAACTATTCTTGGAACATTAGATTCGGTTCAGGAAATTTTTTATGAATCCTCGGCAGATGCGTATGAACAATTCAAGGAACAATTTGCTGGTTCGGCAATTCTTGCAAACATAAGCCCTGATGCGCTTCCAGCATCATTTAGAGTCAAGTTGGATAACCCTGAAAACTTCGAAAAAGTGTCGGGGGCTTTACAATCTGTCCAAGGCGTCGAGTCAATTCAAGATCAACGCAAATTGCTAGACAGATTCTTTCAGATTCTAAAGGGACTGCAGTCCTTTGCGCTTTCAATCGCGCTCGCCATGCTTTTTGTCACCGTGCTACTGGTAATGAATACAGTCCGAGTGGCAGCCTTTGCCAGGCGCCGGGAAACTTCAATTATGCGCTCAGTAGGGGCTAGCAATATGTCGATCCGGTTGCCGTTCATTTTGGAAGCAGCAGTGGCTGCGATTTTGGGTTCTACCCTGGCTGCTGCCGGGATCCTGGCTTCAAAATATTGGCTGATCGATGCCAAACTTGCCCCAAACCTGACATTTATTCCATTTGTAACTTGGGCTGAGGTTCTCGCAATCGTTCCAATTCTCTATTTAGTAGGGGTAGGAACTACGGTATTGGCAGCTTCAATCACCCTGAGGCGATACCTCAAGGGCTAAATCTGTTGTATTTAGGGCAAATTTTGTCCCGACACGGTCTCAGTCACATCAGTAACTCTGGCCACTTCCATTACGATTGAGTAACTTCCCCTTTGAACGGAGCATTATGCGCGCCTTCCTCACGCATTCCAACTCCTCGTGGCTAACTCGAGGACTGCTTGCCGTTCCCTTATTACTTTCGCTATTAGTGACTCCAGCGATAGCCAATAACAGTGACATAGATAAACAAGTTGCTGAGGCATCTGAAGCACTTACGGAAGCTTCCAAAGCTGTCGCAATTGCTGCCGAGTCTCTCAAAGACGCTCAAGCCAAACTCCCTGCAGCCCGAGAAGCTATGGCAATTGCAAGCGCCAAAGAAATTGAAGCCAAGGCGGCTTACAGTAAAGCCTCATCTGCTCTTGCCAGTGCGAAAGCAGAGTACACGGCAGCATTATCGAAGGTAACTAGCAAGGAAGCTGAAATCAGTAAGTTGCAAAAAAAGGTTGATCAGTTTGCACGCTCGGTTTATCAGCAAGGCCCAACATCACAGTGGGAAATAGTCCTTGAGTCTAAATCTCCATCTGATTTGACCGTGAGGTTACAAAATATCAAGGCGGTTTCACGCTCGACTGCCGACAGCCTTGATCAATTGCTAGGAGCAAAAGAACAGCTGGCAAAGGATGCGAATGCAGCTGAAAAAGTTCGATTGGAAATGCAGCGACTTGCCGACATAGCATCCCAAGCTCTATACGATGCACAAAATGCGGCTGATAAAGCCGCGGCGGCAAAAGTAGAAGTTGACAGGCTTGTAAAGCAAGAAGCAAGTGCTCTCAAAGTTGCTGAAGATGACAAGGCCAGAGTTCAGGCAGAGTATGACGAATTGCGAGCCGAACAGATCCGTATTTCACAAGAATCTGGAAGTGGGTCTACTGGACCTGTAGATCCCCAGGCAACCGGACCACTATCTTGGCCGTTGCCAGGACTTGCTGCAGGTGGCGGGGTCGGATGGCGAGTACACCCGGTTTACAAGTACAAGTCATGTCATACAGGTGTGGACACTGGAGCACCAAAGGGAACGAAGATTAAGGCTGCAGCAGCTGGAATTGTGCTTAGCACTCGATGGAGCCGGGCTTACGGCAACATGACACTAATTGATCACGGTGACGGCATGGTGACTATGTATGCACATCAGTCAAAGTTTGCGGTTAGCCAAGGACAAGCTGTTGGAACGGGTGAAACCATTGGTTACATTGGCTCTACAGGCTTCTCAACTGGACCGCACCTGCATTTTGAAGTACACCTCAATGGTGTGCCATACAATCCAATGGGTTGGTTTGGTGCGGCAAAAACTGTCGTTCCTTGTTGGAAGTAGTTGAGTTAAGTGGCAAAAGAGCGCGGTCGTAAGGTTATCGCCCAAAACCGTAAGGCTCGCCACGACTTCACAATCGAAGACGTTTACGAAGCCGGCATGGTTCTAGTGGGAACTGAAGTTAAATCGCTACGAGCTGGCCGAGCAAGCTTGGTTGATGGCTACGCCTTATTCGAAAACGGTGAAATTTGGCTCCGTGGCGTCAATATCCCGGTATACAACGAAGGCTCTTGGACAAACCACGCGCCAACGCGGGCTCGAAAACTTCTGCTGAATCGCCAAGAGATCAGCAAGATAGAAAACAAGCTCAAGGAAAGCGGACTTACGCTAATTCCGCTTAGTCTGTATTTCAATGACGGCAAAGCCAAGGTTGAAATTGCGGTTGCTCGAGGCCGCAAGAACTACGACAAGCGTCAGGCTATTGCTGAGAAAGATGCCAAGCGGGAGACCCAACGGGCAACTGGTCGACGCGATAAGGGCATGGAATAAGCCCAATAACTGGGTTTTATTCGACGAGTAAAGGGCATACTGAAAATCATGAGCGCCTTCAACGAATCTGGTTCCTCGGATTTGGCGATCTATTTTGGAGATTTCCTATCCACAATCGCCGCATTTAGCATGCCAGCGATGGCTGACTCAGTTCTGGTTGCTAGACAACAGGTTACGACTTTCTTGAGCAATGAAGGCTCAATCGATCTTGAGCACGCGATTGCCGTTACAAGCGAGTTGGTGGCGAATTCCGTAGTCCATGCCGCGACTGAACTTCAAGTTGTACTTGAGCGCTGGCAATACATGGTCAAGGTGGTCGTTGAGGATTTCGATAATCAATTACCCGTGATGCGCTCACTTGATGTTGCTATCGACTCCGGCCGAGGAATGCACATAGTTGATGAGTTTGCAGATCTGTGGGGTTATGAGCTAACCGAAAACGGAAAACGAATTTGGGCAGGATTTAACGTAGCTTAATTTGCTTCTAATTGATTTAGTAGCGCTCGAACCCTCGGATCAGTTCAAAGTCAGTAATTGCTCGGTTGAACTGATCTAGGTCTGTGTCAACCATATGTAAGTAATGCTTATGAACCCGCTCACCAAAAGCTTCTTTGGCCCAAGCGCTGTTGGCCCACAAATCTCGCGCCATTTGCAAAGTGTTTGGGACCCGATCAGTTTCGAGCGCGTATGCGTTTCCATCAAACCGTGGCTCCAAGGTCATCTTCTTTTCGATTCCGTCGATGCCAGCTGCAATCATTCCTGCTACAGCTAGGTAGGGATTCACATCGCCACCAGGAACTCGATTCTCAACACGCAAACTTTGACCGTGTCCAACTAGGCGATAAGAGCAAGTGCGGTTGTCACGACCCCACTTGATTGCAGTTGGGGCAAAGCTGCCTGGGGAGTAACGCTTGTAACTATTAACGGTTGGTGCATACATAATGCTGAGTTCGCGCATATGCGCTAACTGACCTGCGATGTACTGCTTGCCAATTTCGCTAAGTCCGTCTGGATCGTTGTCATCTGCAAGAACCATAGAGCCATCGATGCCACGGAATGACAAGTGGATGTGGCACGAGTTACCTTCGCGCTCATTGAACTTGGCCATGAATGTCAATGCGTAACCATCTTGAGCAGCAATTTCTTTGGCGCCAGTTTTGTACACCACGTGGTGATCACAAGTTGCTAGGGCATCGGTGTACTTGAACGCAATTTCATGTTGGCCGAGGTTGCATTCACCCTTAACGGATTCAACAGTCATTCCAGCGTTGACCATGGAAAGGCGAATCCGACGAAGGATTGGTTCCACGCGTGAAGTTCCGATAATGCTGTAATCAACGTTGTATTGATTTACTGGAATCAAATCGTGGTACCGCTTATTCCAAGCTTCCTCGTAAGTGTCTTCAAACATAATGAATTCCAGTTCGGTGCCAACCATGGCAACCATTCCCATATCTTCAAGTCGCTTAAGTTGCTTCTTAAGAATCTGGCGTGGCGATTCTGGAATTGGGTTGTCGTGATGATCAACTAAGTCTGCGAGTACCAAAGCAGTACCTTCGTGCCAATCCACGTAGCGCATAGTTTTTGGATCAATCTTCATGACCATATCGCCATAACCGGTGTCCCAAGACGAAATGTCATAACCCTGGACAGTGTTCATGTCGATATCGACGGCGACCAAATAGTTGCAGCCCTCGGTGCCATGGTTCAAAACGTCGCTAAGGAAGTAGTCACCGTGAAGGCGCTTACCCTGAAGTCGGCCTTGCATGTCCGTTATGGCCACAATCACGGTGTCGATTCGGCCTTCTTTAATGTCCTTAGTTAAGGCATCGATGGATAGTGGGAAACTTACCGAGGTCATTTTCAGGCTCCTTCAGAAGACAAATATCACCGATTTGTCAG
>JBIIMD010000122.1:0-2598 GCA_044232525.1 Candidatus Nanopelagicales bacterium
CGATTTTGTGATCGCTTACAAACTTTTCCATTTCGTTTAAGTTTTTTTGACCAAGTTGAACAAGTTTGGCAATGTCATTTGGCCAACGATCTAACCCATTAGCAAAGCCATGTGTAAGGGATGCGGCCACGAAGCCGCCGTTTTGTCCGGAGGCGCCACGAGCCACGGCGTTGCCTTCAACCAGGACAACATCAAGTCCTGGGCTATGTTGCTTTGCTTCGATAGCAGCCCATAGGCCGGTGAATCCACCGCCAACGATTAGTAGGTCGGCAGTTAAATTTCCAACGACGCGAGAAGCGTCATGTTCTGGCTCAACTTCATCATCAAGCCAATATGAGCCTTCCCAAACATCAGCCAGGGATGGCAAAACGTGCGGTGAAGGTGTGTGTGAAAAAACCATTGCAAAAGTCCAAACGATTGGGTGAGCTAGAGCTCACTGGTGATCAGATGTGTCTGGCAAAATTCGCCAGCATTGTTTTCTGTCGGTATTCGCATTTTTGCGAATCCGGATCCCACCAGTCCCTTTCTATCTGCGCGCTAGGCCTTAAGTTCCTAGTGCCAATCGGCCACCTCTACAGGTGATCCCCTTGCCCTTTCATTGTAAGCACAACTGAAATCGATTTCAGGTAACAGGGTCAAATTAGGGCGTTGAATTTTGGGCATAAAAATAGGCACCCCATTACGAGATGCCCATTTTTAGGTTTTTGATTAGCCGTTAATACGGATGAGCTTCTTGTTTAGGAATTCTTCAATACCTAACGGACCAAGTTCGCGGCCAAAGCCAGAGCGCTTGGTGCCACCGAATGGAAGTTCTGGTGCATCCATACCAACACCATTTACATAGACCATTCCAGTGTCTAGTGCGTCAGCTACTCGAAGTGCTTGCTTCTCATCTGTTGTGAATAAGTATGAACCCAAACCGAACTGGGAATCGTTCGCAATTCGAATTGCATCATCTTCATCTTTTGCGCGATGAATCTGGGCAACTGGACCGAATAGTTCTTCCCGGAAAATCTCGTTATCCGTTGAAACTTCAGTTAGAACACCTGCTGGGAAGAATGCACCGTTACGCTCACCGGCGCTTGCCAATTTCGCACCTTGCTTAACTGCGCGCTTAACTTGCTCTTCAAGAATTTCAGCAGCACGCACTGAGCTAAGCGGGCTAGAAATTTCTGCAGACATCATTGCTGCCGTGAACTTTTCAACGAATTCGTCATACAAGCCATCAGCAACAACCATTCGCTTTGCAGCGTTGCAAGCTTGACCTGTGTTATCAATTCGAGCGAAGACTGCAGATTCAATAACGGCATCCATGTCGTTTGTGCTTAGAAGAATGAATGCATCTGAGCCACCAAGTTCAAGTACACACTTCTTTAAGTGACGTCCTGCGATCTCAGCAACTGCTGCGCCAGCACGCTCAGAACCGGTTAGCGAAACACCGCGAACTGCAGGATGCGGAATCATGTCGGCAATTTGCTCGTTTGATGCAAAAAGATTTACGTAAACACCTTCTGGCACGCCGGCATCCGTGAAAATCTTTGCGATGGCTAGCGCGGACTCTGGACACTGTGGTGCGTGCTTCAAGATCACGGTGTTGCCAGCAACTAAGTTTGGTCCAGCAAATCGAGCGACCTGGTAAGCCGGGAAGTTCCACGGCATGATTCCAAGAATTGCTCCAACTGAAGACTTGCGCATGACTGCAGATCCTTCGCCACCAGATAATTCGATTGGCGTATCAGCAAGTAGTGATGCAGCGTTATCTGCGTAGTACTGGTAGATCAAACCTGAAAACTCAACTTCGCCTGCAGCGTCAGCTAATGGCTTACCCATTTCGCGATTGATGATCACAGCAAGTTCATCCTGACGATCAATGTGAAGCTGTCCAATACGATGAACGATTGCGGCACGTTCGGCGACTGGTACTTTGCTCCATGCCTTATGCGCGTTGTCAGCGGCAGTGATTGCGGCAAGGCACTGAGCATCAGTTGCGGTTGGAAATTCTTGCTCAACTACGCCAGTTGCTGGGTTAAGAACTTGATAGTGACTCATGGGATATTCCTTTTTAAATTCAGTCAGGTATAGACACAGTTAGGTCTGCTTGGTTCATTAAACAATACCTATGAAATAGCCCCGCTGTCAGGGGGTTTTTTGCGATATCTTGACAATAATCTCGAATAATCTACGAAATTCGTATCATTTTTGGAAAAAAACCGCGAAATCACTTGTATTTTCTACGAAAACCCTTGAGACTGGAGTTATGTCTAAAGTTGCCGTGCTCGACGATGTCTCGAAGGCCATCATTGAGCAACTTCAGCAGGATGGCCGTCGTCCTTACGCCACTATCGGTAAGGCCGTTGGATTGTCAGAAGCTGCGGTTCGACAGCGAGTGAGCAAACTTCTGGAAACCGGAGTTATGCAGATCGTTGCCGTTACGGATCCACTTCAAGTTGGCTTTAATCGCGAAGCGATGATTGGCATTGAAGTAGATGGAGACATGGAAGCCGTCGCCGACGTGCTTTCACAAATGGATGAGATCAGCTACATCATCCTGACAGCAGGCAGCTTCGACATCATCCTCGAAGTTGTTTGTGAAGACGA
>JBIIMD010000123.1:0-2578 GCA_044232525.1 Candidatus Nanopelagicales bacterium
CTAATTCGGAACTGAAAAGGAAATCTAATGAGCAAGCAAATCGATCCACGCGGACCACGTTTTGGTGCTGCCATCACAACTGTTGTTCTAGCTGTAATTTTGCTGACTATTCCAACAAGCCTTGCAACAGTGCTGTTGGGAATTCAAACAGCTGTGTTTGCACTAGGTGCTTTTGTGGGATTGCACGCGCAGCCGTATGGAATTCTGTATCGCAAGTTAGTGCTGCCTCGAATTGCAAAGCCAACAGCCTCAGAAGCAGTTGAGCCACCGCAGTTCGCGCAGTTCGTGGGATTTCTATTTGCTGCAACCGGTTTGATCGCACTTCTTGCTGGCGCTGAATTGGTGGCAACAGTTGCAGTCGGGTTTGCACTAGGTGCAGCTTTCTTGAATGCCGCATTCAACTTCTGTCTTGGCTGCGAAATGTATCTAATTGGCAAGCGAATCTTTTCTAAAAGTTAATCAAACTTAAAAACTAAAGGGAGTAATCATGAGTAACCAAGCACTGGTAGATGCCGAATGGGCACTAGCGCACTTAGACGACGCAAAAGTAGTTTTCATTGAAGTTGATGAAGATACTGAAGCCTACGCAGGCAATCACATTAAGAATGCAATCGCACTTAACTGGAAGACCGATCTACAAGATCCAGTTCGCCGCGATTTTGTAAACAAAGAACAGTTCGAGGCCTTGCTAAGTGCCAAGGGTGTATCTAACGATGACACTGTTGTACTTTACGGTGGAAACAACAACTGGTTTGCTGCTTACGCATACTGGTACTTCAAGCTCTACGGTCATGGCGATGTTAGCTTGCTTGACGGTGGACGCAAGAAGTGGGAACTCGACGGCCGCGAATTAGTCAGCGAAGTTCCAAGTCGCGCTGCAACTAAATATGTTGCTAAGGATCAAGATCGATCAATCCGCGCCTTCCGTGAAGATGTTCTAAAGGCAATCGGAACTCAGAACCTTGTTGATGTTCGTAGCCCGGATGAATATGCCGGACGCCTGTTGGCGCCAGCTCACTTGCCACAGGAAGCAGCCCGCATCGGTGGCCACATTCCAACTGCGGCAAACATTCCGTGGAGCAAGGCTGCCAATGAAGACGGCTCATTCAAATCAATCGAGGAGCTAAAGGCCCTTTATGAAAGTGCTGGTGTGGATCTAAAGAAAGACACCATCGCTTACTGCCGAATTGGTGAGCGCTCTGCTCACTCCTGGTTCGTATTGCACGAGTTGCTAGGGGTTAAGAATGTCAGCAATTACGACGGTTCATGGACTGAATACGGATCCCTTGTTGGCGTGCCAGTTGCTGTTGGTGACGAGCCAGGTTCCGCATGAGTGGTTGTGGCGCAGTAGTTGGTGGTGTCTCGCTAGACAACGTTGACATTACTAACCAAGCAGTAATCCAAGGTGTGATCTCATCTGGGAATGCTCCGGCTTCGGTTGGATATGCCCGCTTGCTCGATCGAAATGATGAGTTCGTAGCTGAGGTGCCGATTTCAAAGCAAGGTGAATTTAGATTCTTCACGGTAGCTGGAGATTGGACGGTAGTTGCATTGGTTCCAGGTGCAAACAGTCGTACTGGAGTTACTGCTGAACTTGGCAAGGTACTTGATATTGATGTTTCAGTTAGTTGAAACCTATCTTCCTTCTGGAATCAAATTCATGTAGTCGACTTTGATGCAGCGATCCATGACTACTTTCATGCCAGCACCTGCTGCCTGGCTTGCAACTTCAGCATTTGATATTTCTAATTGCATCCACCAAGTCTTGCCTGCTGCCGAATCTGCAATGGCTGGGAACTCTGTTTCAAAAACAGTTGGCATATCCTTGGCTTTGCGAAATACGTCGATGATGTCTGGGACGATCGGTAAATCAGCAAGTGATTTGTAAACACGTTGGCCCAAAATCTCATCGCTCACAGTTGGATTAACCAAATAAACATCAAGGTGAGTCTGTTCAATCAGGTAAGCGGCAACTTGATGACTTGCTCGTTCTGGGTTGCTTGAGACGCCTATTACAGCCACTGAAGATGCCTCTTCAAGAATAGATTTGATCTCTGCGTTGTTCATTAGGTTTACCCTTCGGCTTGGCTGCTTACCTGAGAATACTGGGCGGATAGACTGGTTCCATGGCCGAGACGTTTTATACCGGATTACTGGTTGTCGCTTCACTTTCTATTACTGGGTACGCGTCCTACATGGTTTACAAACTTTTTAAGGGTCAAGCATGAACACGAAGTTGCATCCGGACTTAGCCCCGCTGTCTTGGCTGGTCGGTACTTGGGTTGGTGTTGGGGTTGTTGGCTACCCAAGCATGGAATCTGATATTCAAGTGGGCCAGGAGCTAAGCATTCATTCGGATGGACGACCGTTTTTGATTCACTGGTCGCGCACTTGGGAACTTAATGACGAAGGCGAACGCGTTCGTCCACTTGCACTGGAGAGCGGCTTTTGGCGTCCACGTCCTGACAACGAAGTTGAGTTGCTTTTGGCGCACCCAACTGGATTCTTGGAGTCTTGGTTTGGCAAAGTCACAATCACTGGTTTAGAAAATGCCCAGATCACAGGCGCTCGAGTCGAA
>JBIIMD010000125.1:0-2575 GCA_044232525.1 Candidatus Nanopelagicales bacterium
TTCGATTCCGGAAGAGCCAATAAAGCCAGCAATTCCAGCTGTAGTTTCAGAGGCAGTCTCACCTCTCTATATAGAGGTATTAAGTGAGCCTGAAAAACCTGAAGAAAACCCAGATGAAATAGCCGAAATTCAGCCTGAAGTTGAGGTTGAATCCTTGCCAGAGCCAGAGCCAGAGCCAGAGCCAGAGCCAGAGCCAGAGCCAGAGCCAGAGCCAGAGCCAGAGCCAGAGCCAGAGCCAGAGCCAGAGCCAGAGCCAGCCAAGTTAAGTGAAACAGAGGTCACTGCGCCTTCAATTATTGAACCGGTTGTGATTAAACCAGATGAAATTCGTCCACGTAAATCAGCAAAAGTTTTGAATGCACTTTCTGACGTACTCATAACATTTGCAATATTTGCCATCATGTTTGCGGCATATCAAACTGTTTGGTCAATGTATGTTTCACAGTCGAACATTTCAGAGACAAGAGCGGAGATTGAGCTTAAGTGGACCGAAGCACCAGCTGCCGAACCAGAACTTCATAAGGGTTTTGCACTCATCTACATTCCACGCCTGAGAGATAAAGTTTGGGAGTTGCCAGTCACACGAGGTGTTGATCCAGACGATTTGGTTTCTGGCCTAGGCCATTACCCGGATAATGCATTCCCAGGTGAAAAGGGAAATTTTGCGATGGCTGGTCATCGTGCCACCTATAGTGAACCGCTGGCAAACATCGATCAACTTCAGCAAGACGATGAAGTGATTATTCAAACCGCAGGAAATTGGTATGTCTACAAATTGATTTTGGATGAAATTGTTGAACCAGATGCAATGTGGGTTTTAGATGAAAACCCTGGTGGAATTGTCAATAAAACAGGTGTTGAGGAAATGATTACGTTAACGACCTGTCATCCACGTTGGGGTTCAACTGAGCGCTGGATTTGGTGGGGTGTGCTAACGGAAGTACTTCCGATTGATCAAGTGCCTGCAGCAGTTGCTGCGAGTCAAGAAGGCGCGGTTTAAACGAGATGTATTCGTGGATTTGGAGAAAACTGCCAGGTGGAAAGACGGTAAAGATATTTTTATCAGCAATGATGCTTGTAGGTCTGGCGCTGTTTATGTTTGCAATCGGATTTCCTGCTCTTGAGCAATTCTTTAACGTTGACCAGACAACAATCACCGAATAGTTTTCGATTTCGGTTGCTCTTCAATACCTAGTAATCTTGATCTCGGTATCGTGTCCGAGCGGCCGAAGGTGCAACTCTCGAAAAGTTGTGTGCGCGCAAGCGCACCGTGGGTTCAAATCCCACCGATACCGCCACGCAAAAACTGTCCATGTTCGGGCAGTTTTTTGCGTGAAGGGTAAATCAGCTGGCGGGATTTGGGAGCGAAGGCACCGCCTTCGCGGTTCCCACCGAAAGATACCCGGCTACGAACCAAAGCCTTCGCGGTTCCCACCGATACCGCCACTTATCTTTGGGCTTTGAAAAACGCGCTCAATATCGCGCCACACTCATCGGCCAAAATACCTGAAACAACTTCTGGCCTGTGTGGCAATCTACGATCTCGCACCACATCCCACAGGGATCCAACGGCGCCTGCTTTATCGTCGAAGGCGCCAAAAACGATACGTCCAATTCGCGCTTGAACAGCTGCGCCGGCACACATCGTGCAAGGCTCAAGTGTCACAACCAAAGTGTGATCATCTAGCCGCCAAGAATTGTTTGTGATCGCAGCTTCACGAAGCGCAACAATCTCGGCATGATTCATTGGGTCGTTATCGACTTCGCGAGTATTAAATCCTCGACCAACGACATCACCATTGGAATTCATCACAATTGCACCAACAGGAACATCTCCTTGTTGCGAAGCATTCGCAGCCAGATGGAGCGCTAACTGCATGGCTTCAGTGAATTCCTGGCTTGGCATGCTCCCATTGTTTCATCAATGCTCTCGATTTTTCACATCAGCAAAATCTTGTTATTCTTTGAACAGGTCAAGAGTGATAGCGATAAGTCCCGGCTAGCTATCCGACAACCCTTGCAGACCGCGATGGGGTGCCTCCGGATGAGGACCTGGCCACGTAAGTGGCAAGCGCGGGTCCATAACAGGGCCCAACATGGGTGAACAACCGTTGGCCCATGCCACCTGAAGTATCAAGGAGACAAGCGTGAAAAACGCATCAATACGTCGATTTGGCATTGCTCTAGCTGCAGCCTCAGCGCTGCTTCTTTCAGCATGCTCATCGTCAACAGAAACAGCCGCATCCTCAGCGCCAACGGCGCCTGTAGAGACGGCAGCGTCAAACCCCTGCAGTCCAGAAAGCTTGCAGACATTAACAACAGGCAAGCTTGCAATCGCAACTGGCGAACCTGCCTACTACCCATGGGTTATCGACGATGCCCCTGAATCAGGCGAAGGTTTTGAAGCAGCAGTTGCATACGCAGTTGCTACTGAACTTGGTTTCGCAACTGAAGACGTATCTTGGGTTCGCACCACATTTGATGGCGCAATCACCCCAGGTGCAAAGGACTTCGACTTCAACTTGCAGCAGTTCTCAATCACTGAAGAACGTAAAGCAGCTGTTGATTTCTCCAG
>JBIIMD010000003.1:0-28520 GCA_044232525.1 Candidatus Nanopelagicales bacterium
TTCTCCGGTCGCTGAGTCACTTCCGCCACCGCATGCGGTTAGCAAAAGAGCCAGCGACGCTGCACCAACGCCGAAGCGGATGCCTGTCGACTTCTTCATATTTCCTCCATTGAGATGCGGGTTCGCCGCATCCTTAGGTCGTGATTCGGTTGAATCACTTTTATCAATTCCCCGGTTGAGGTCTTGATTTTTTCAGTTCTCGAGAAACTGAAAAACTTAGTTTCGATCCGCCTTTGGATCTAAGGCATCGCGCAGCGCATCGCCCAGAAGATTAAAGGACAGAACTGCTGCCAAAAGCATGGTTAATGGCACGAAGAAATAGAATGGGTCAACCGTGAAATACCCAACGGATTCCTGCAGCATAGATCCCCAGGTTGGAGTCGGTGGTATGACCGAGATACCAAGATAGGCAAGAGCGGCTTCAGCGCCAATTAATCCTGGCATTGCAATTGTCGCGTAAACCAAAATTGGTGCCCAAAGATTTGGAAGTAATTCACGGAATAAGATTCGACGTTTGCTTGAACCAATTGAAACTGCTGCTTCAACGAATTCGCGTTCGCGTAAGGAAAGTACTTGGCCTCGAATCAAGCGAGCTAAGTATGGCCAACCAAAAACACTAAGTACCAAAATCAATGTGGTGATTCTTGATGGATTTCCGGCTGGCAATCCCCAAGCTTGCAGTCGCTGTTCCAGAACTGGTGACATGGCGATGATTACCAAAAGCAATGGGAAAGCCAAAGTGATATCCATAAACCGACTTAGCACCGTGTCAGTGCGACCTCGAGAATATCCAGCAACAATTCCGACGATAGTTCCAACCACAACTGTGATAACAGTTGCAGAAAGTGCGATGAAAAGTGAGATTCGAGATCCGTATAGCAAGCGAGCCAAAATGTCGCGCCCAGTTAATGGCTCAACGCCAAGCGGATGATCCCAAGAAACGCCACCGAATGGACCAATCGGCAAGCTACCTGCATCACTCAACAGATCTGTATTGAAGTCATACGGATTAACCCCAACCCATCGAGAAATCAGTGGCCCAAAAATGGCAATCAGAACGATGACGGTCAAAACGATCATGCTGCCAACTGCAACACGGTCTTTGCGCAGTCTGGCCCACGCTAGCTGTCTCAGGGTTCGACCAACAACTGCCTGTGATTCGGTGGCATCTACCAAAGTCATCGAGATTGCCTTCCTGTCTGTTAAGGCGTTGTTAACCTTCGAAGTCTATTTGGGTTGATACCTCCACCGGTACCGAAATTTATGGTTTGTGATTATGGTAACGGGGGAAAACCCAATGTTTATTGGGGAATTTCTCGCTTTCCAATGTTTACCAAGTCATATTGATTCCCCAAGGCAATCTGCACATACACATCTGTCAGCGAGCTAGGACGGTAAAGCACTATTCGATCAACGGCATACGGCAAATAAACTGCCTCTTGCATGATCAATTCTTCAATCTTTCCATTTATTTGAATAGTGTCAGCCGCGGTTTCAGCCGCCTCGAGAGCATCTAACAATAAGTTAATCTCTTCCAGATTCAACTCGGCAAAGTTTTGATTTGATGATGGCTTGATTTTTCTACCATCAATTAGTGGCGCCCAAAATGAATAGGCCGAGGAATAGTCGGGGCCCCATCCCGTAGATGCCATTCCAATTCCTTGCAAACTCATAGTTTCAGGGGATCCAAGACCAGTTGTAAAGTATTGTGCAAAGTTGCTGAATTCAACGGGATCAACAACAATTCCAACTCTAGCCAAACTTTTTTGAACTGAAAGAAAGATGTCTTTCCCAATTCCAATAGCTACATAAGCCATCTTCAACTGAAATCCGTCAGGATATCCGCATTGCGTCAAGCTATCTCGCGCGCTTCTAATGTTTCCGCTTTCATCGCTACCACTGGGATATGGATTATATGCTTCGTCATAACCAAGAATTGTGGGTGGACTCAAAGTAGTAGCAATGGCAGTTGTAGCACTACCGCCACGAATATTTTGTAAGTCAGCTTTATCCAGTGCATAAAATATTGCATCTCGACAAGGAGCTCTATCAAGAGGTGCAATTGCAGGATTAACGACCAAGAAATTAACAAAACTCATTTCTGGGTTGTCTACTAGTGTGCGTTGAGATTCCTGCGACAGAGTCTCTTCTATTGCAACTGTCCCCAGGCCATAATTTAACTTCACATCAATTTCACCCGATAGCAAAGCTTGATCTGTGCTTTCAATATCTGGGAAAACCTTCCAAGACATCGCATCTACTTTTGGAATCCGAATTCCGTCTGATACCTGATTCCAAAGATCATTTCTTGTAAACGAATACTGCAAGTCAGCTTGGTCGATAGTAATTACAAACGGGCCATTTGATGCTGGGTTACTTGCATATGTGGACCCAGCAGCGCGCAATGTTATATCGCGCGTCATCTGAATTGGGGCAAATTGTGGAGTTGCCAGAAGTCTCGAAAATTCGTGGAAAGTTCGATTTAAATTGAAAATGACTGTTGAATCATCTGGTGTAACGATCGAAGGTAAATCTTCTGTCGGGGAGTCGTACGGGCCTTTGTAGACAGGCTTACCAGCATTGCACGCACTAAACAGACAGAGCGTATCTAGTGCCAGTGGGCTCTGCAGTGAATCATCGTAAAGTCGCTGAATTGAATACTTCACATCTGCCGAAGTTACCGCCTGACCGTCACTCCAGAAAATGTCAGGGCGTAGCGTAAAAGTCCAAATCGTTTTTTCATCGTTACTTATTGGAATATCTGACGCCAGATCAGGAACAACCAATAAGCCTTGATCTCCTGGTTTACCTGCAAAAGACATTAAGTTGCGAGCGAAGGCTCGGTGAACTACTGCGCACCATGGATCAAAAGTTTGAGCGGGATCTAACGAATCGCACGGTGCTGACGAACCAAGGCGAAGCAATCCACCGGGAGCATCTCCTGTTCCTACTACTCGTGTTAACCCAGCATTAAATCCACCAGGCGAATTTAGAACAACTCCCGAACCGCTAAAAAGTGAAACTGATAGTACTCCCACAAATACAGTCAGAATCAATTTGCTTAGCACGGACGACTTCATAGGCTTGACCTAGTTATTGCGAGCTTTCGTTCGATTGCGATCGCGATCAACCTTTGCCAGCGCAACTTTACGGATTCGCACTGCAGTCGGTGTGACTTCAACGCATTCATCTTCCCGACAGAATTCAAGGGCCTGTTCAAGGCTTAACTGCTTTGCCGGGATTAATCTCTCTAACTCGTCTCCTGTTGCAGAACGAACGTTTGTCAGCTTCTTTTCGCGAACTACATTCACGTCCATATCCTCAGCGCGGGCATTTTCACCAATAATCATGCCTTCATAAACTTCAGTAGTTGGTGAAACAAACAAAGTTCCACGTTCTTGCAAACCAAAGCAGGCATAAGAAGTGACTGCGCCACGACGATCAGACACAAGTGATCCAGATGGACGAGTGCGTAATTCACCGAACCATGGCTCATACTTTTCAAAAATATGGTGCATCAGTCCAGTGCCACGTGTTTCCGTTAGGAACTCAGTGCGGAATCCAATCAGGCCACGAGCTGGAACGATGTATTCCATGCGAACCCAACCTGTTCCATGATTAACCATTTGTTCTAGGCGGCCTTTGCGTAATCCTAAGAGTTGAGTAACCACACCCACGTAATCTTCTGGCACATCAATTGTCAGGCGCTCCATCGGTTCATGGATCTTGCCACCAATTTCCTTGGTCACAACCTGTGGCTTACCAACAGTCATTTCAAACTTTTCACGACGCATCAGTTCTACAAGTACGGCTAACTGAAGTTCGCCTCGGCCTTGAACTTCCCAAGTGTCTGGACGTTCGGTTTCAAGTACCCGAATCGAAACGTTACCTACTAATTCAGCTTCAAGCCGAGTCTTAAGTAAACGAGCCGTTACTTTGCTGCCAGTTTCACCAGCAAGTGGTGAGCTATTGATTCCGATTGTCATGGAAATTGATGGTTCATCAATAACAAATAAAGGAAGTGCGATTGGGTTTTCGGGGTCAGCCAAGGTTTCACCAATTGTGATGGTTTCAAAACCAGAAACTGCAATGATGTCACCAGGTCCGGCAGAATCAACTGGGATGCGATCGAGTGCTTCGGTCATTAAAAGTTCAACAATTTTTCCACGCTCAGATGTGCCATCAGATTTCATCCAAGCAACTTGTTGTCCCTTGTTGATATTTCCGTTGATCACGCGACATAGTGCTAGGCGTCCTAAGTAAGGCGATGAGTCAAGGTTGGTTACGTGGGCTTGAAGTGGCGCATCGGGATCATACGTCGGTGCTGGAATGCTTCCAATCAAGGTTGCAAACAATGGCTCTAGATCTTCTTCATCGGGCATGCCGCCATCGACTGGACGTGTTAATGATGCTCGGCCAGCTTTTGCTGATGCATACACAATTGGGAATTGAATCTGTTCTTCATCGGCATCTAGATCGAAAAACAATTCATATGTTTCGTCGACCACTTCGGCAATGCGCGCATCTGGTCGATCAACTTTATTGATAAGAAGAATAACTGGCAGTCGCTTTTGTAGCGCCTTGCGCAGTACAAATCTTGTCTGTGGAAGTGGGCCTTCACTTGCATCAACAAGCAGAACGACACCATCAACCATTTCGAGCCCGCGCTCAACTTCACCACCAAAGTCAGCGTGACCTGGAGTATCGATGATATTTAGAGTTACCCCACCTTCTGGCGCTGCTGGGCCGACATAACGCACAGCAGTGTTTTTGGCCAGAATGGTAATTCCCTTTTCGCGCTCCAAATCCATGGAGTCCATGACACGGTCATTTACATCCTGATTTGCGCGGAAAGCACCAGATTGCCAAAGCATGGCATCTACAAGCGTGGTTTTTCCATGGTCAACGTGGGCAATGATTGCAACATTTCGAAGGTCGTTGCGGACAGCAGATTGGGTCACTGTCCTTATTCTAGTTTAGAAATATCGCCCAAAAGAACCAGGTAAACCTAGCCTTTAAGCGCAACAGCTCTAAAGTGGACATGAGGCCAAATCATGACACATCAATTGAAACCATCACCTGCGTCAATCAACTTTGTTTGGCAGCATCATCGAAATTATGCCTACATTCAAGAGCAAATTTTTGAACTAATTGAAGCTCACCTACCTGTCGGCACCGTAGTGCATACCGTTGGAGATGCAGTTGAAGGCTCCTTAAGTCTTACGCTCTTTATCCGACAAAGCCGTGAAGAAATCGCAGCAACTCCCGCAGACATAGTTATGGCTCATGGCATTGCTGACAAACGCTATCTCTTTATTGTCGGCAGCGACGGTTTGCCCCTGGTCAACAGATTTAAGTATGTGTTTGTGCCAGGAGCTTGGCATGTGAACCGATTGGTTGAAGGCAGATACCGGCGAAATCCTAAATATCAGTTAACGCTTCAGGACAACCAGATTCGAAAGGTTGGTTGGTTAAGACTAGATCCAATGATTGCTGCAACAAATAGAGGCGCGACAAAAACACATCGCAGACTTAAAGTTTTGTGGGCACCGACCCATAACACTATTTCTACTTCTGACTCTGAACTCTCCCCATCAAGCTTTCCGGCATTTAAGAAACACTTGCCATGGCTTTACTTCAAATTCAAGACTGAAGTTTCGCTCCATCCGCGAAATCGTGGAACTAAGACACCTACCACTGAGAAGTTGATGTCGTGTGATGTAGTTATATCTGACTTTGGCACTATGGTGTTTGAAAGTTGGGCTTTGGGAAAACCGGTTATTTTCCCTAGGTGGTGCATTGATGTGCGGACATTAATTGAACGCAATCCCTTAAGTGCCGAGGCGTATATTTACCGTAATCGAATTGGGCTTCATCCAGACTCTCCAAGAGAGATGCATCGAATCCTGCGTGATATAAATCAGAAACGAAGAAAAGATACAACTTATGACACCCGTGGAAATCGGGTTGCAGAATTCATAGATCATTACATAGATCCTGAACATCGAGGGTTAGATGCTGAGCGAACTGCCAACGAACTGATTTCTATCTTGGGAGAAAAATCATGACGGGAGCTCTGCACGGCAATCTTAGGCCAGGAGCAATTAACTTTTATTGGGGGTTTGGAAAAACTTACACCGGCGTTCAAAAACAGATTTTTGACTTGATCGAAGCCGAACTTCCACCGGGTGTGGTGACTCACACTGTTGAAGAAGCAATTGATGGAGCAGTAAATCTCTCGCTATTTATTCGACAAGGAAGAGAGCTTGATGATGCTCATAGAGTTACTGCTGATGTAATTCTGGCACATGGTATCGCTGATAAACGTTACTTCTTTACCCAGGACTCAACTACGTCTCTTCCGTTAGCAAATGAGTATGAGTATGTGCTTGTCCCTGGATCTTGGCATGTTAATCGCCTAATTGAGGGAATGTATCGACGTAATCCTCATTATCAAATAACCCTCGAACGGGATCAAATCAAAAAAGTGGGTTGGCTTAGATTGGATCCACTAATTGCTGAATCTGTTCACAAAGATACGGAACCTCACCACAGGCTTCGAGTGCTTTGGGCGCCAACCCACAATGTAAAGCCCGGATCAAATGAAAAATCAGTTGATGAACTCGCGCCATCGAGTTTGCCCGGATTTAAAGTTCACGTAAAACAAATTGCTGCTAGGTATATATTCCGCGTTTCTTTGCATCCCAGAAATCGATCGGATCGAACGCCAACAGGTAATAAACTCGTTTGGTCGGACGCAGTCATAAGTGACTTTGGCACCATGGTTTATGAAGCATGGGCCCTCGGGAAACCAGTTATTTTTCCACGTTGGGCAATTGATGTTGAAACCCTTATTACCAGAAATCCACTGAGTGCTGAATCCTACATTTACCGGAACCGTATTGGTTTACACCCTGAGTCTTTCGAAGAGATGCTTGCAATGCTTGACGAGATTCAAAATGAGCTGATTGGAAATCGCTTCATCCGGCTTGCAAAACGAATTACCCGGGTAAAGAAAACTCGAAAGTTTTCGGTTGATCTTCGAGGAGATGGAGTTGCAAAATTCATTGATCACTACGTAGATCCAACAAATCGAGGTAATGACGCAAGACACACCGCAGACGTGTTGGCTCAAATTGCTCATGACAAAGGATTCACCCGGAACTGAGTATTTGCCCCGGCTTTCCGACGAAATATTTCACATAGCATGAATACATGAAGGCAAAACTGGTAGTTGTAGCCACTTCGCTGGCAATTGGGCTCTCGCTCACTCCGTCAGCCAACGCTTCGGATCCAACCGTGATTGTTGCAGTAGGCGATATTGCCCGAAGGGGTGGTGGGCAAGAAAAAACTGCTCAACTAACTTCAAATTTGAATCCAGACAAGATTTTATTAATTGGCGATCTGGTTTATGAAAGAGGTACCGACCGCGAATTCCAAAGATACTTCTTGCCTTCCTGGGGAAAGTTTTTGTCTAAGTCCTACGCGGTACCTGGAAACCATGAGTACAAAACTAGGAATGCAAATGGGTACCGCAAGATAGTTAGGGATTACAAGCTTCCTCGAACTGGCACAAAGTTATGGTGGGCTAAAAAAGTAGATGGTTGGACGATCATTGGACTCGATAGTGAAGCCCTAAGTGGATCAACTGGCACAGCTCAAGTCAATTTCTTGAAGCAGGCGCTAAAGGAAAACAACAACCGCCCCACAATTGTGACTTGGCATAGACCTACTTATTCACGAGGTAGCCATGGCAACCAGGAAGACACCAAGAAACTTTGGAACATCATAAGTGCTGATAAAGATGTCAAGTTAGTTCTTTGGGGTCATGATCACAACTATGAACAAGTTGAGAGAACCGTTCTTCGTGGAACTGCAAGTGAACGAAAACTAAACACAATTGTGGTTGGCACTGGTGGTGCCAATTTGCGAAATTGTAAAACAAAGAACATTCCTCGCGAATTGATTTGTGGCGAAGAGAACAACTATGGAGTTCTTCAGCTAAAACTTCAGGACAACAGTTATTCCTGGTCATACAGAAACGCAAATGGACAGAAACTTGGTCGGCAGTTAGATAGTGGAAGAGTTACCTTCTAAATTCAACTACACGTTGCTGACTCTGAAATTCAGCATTACTTACACGTTGAATCTAAATTCAACGACATCCCCATCAGACATTACATACTCTTTACCCTCTATGCGGACTTTTCCTTTAGACTTAGCTTCGGCAACTGAGCCTGCAGCAACCAAATCTTCGAACGCAACGATTTCTGCCTTAATGAAACCTTTTTGGAAATCGGTATGAATTACGCCAGCCGCCTCGGGGGCAGTGGCACCAACTGGGATCGTCCAGGCCCGAGATTCCTTAGGTCCAGCAGTTAAATACGTCTGTAAGCCTAAGGTTTTGAACCCGACGCGAGACAAAATCGCAATACCACTTTCTTGCTGACCAACTGACTGGAGCAATTCGAGGGCTTCCTCGTCAGGAAGTTCCCCAAGTTCTGCTTCTAGTTTTGCATTCATAAACACTGCTTCGACTGGCGCAACTAGTGCACCTAACTCTTTCTTCAGGGAATCGTCGGTTAATTCATCTTCATCCAGATTGAAGACATATAGGAATGGCTTAGCAGTCAGCAGAAACAACTCTCGGATTGGCTCGTAATCAAGACCAGATTCAAAAATTGTTTTACCTGAGTTTAGAATTTCAACTGCTTTTTCAGCAGTCGCTAGTGATTCTGCTTTTGATTTATCTAGTCGTGACTCTTTAAGTAACCTAGGCATCGCTTTTTCAAGTGTTTGCATGTCTGCCAAGATCAACTCAGTGTTAATAGTTTCGATGTCGTCTTTTGGTGAAATCGCACCATCAACATGAACGACGTCTGGATCTTTAAATGCTCTAATCACTTGGCAAATCGCTTCTGACTCACGAATATTTGCAAGAAACTTATTTCCAAGACCTTCACCCTCACTGGCACCACGAACAATACCGGCAATGTCTACGAAAGTGACTGTGGCTGGTAGCACTCTTTCCGAACTAAAAATCTTTGCCAAGATAGGAAGTCGAGCGTCTGGGACTTCAACAACGCCAGTATTGGGTTCAATTGTGGCAAATGGGTAATTTGCCGCAAGAACGTTATTTTTCGTCAATGCATTAAAAAGCGTCGATTTTCCGACATTAGGTAATCCGACGATTCCGATAGTTAGGGCCACGGCACATAAGCGTAGCCGTAGTTCAACCTTCCTACGGACTCGGCCACGACCCGATACCTTTGTTACATGCCAAAAGCACTTAATGAGCAACTGGATGTTGCTCCTGCCCAACAAGGTTGGACCTATCCAGGAGTAATAATCTTGACCAGCATTGCCATGATGGCGGTCATGGCCCTGGATATCATCTTCACGGGCGACATTGGAATTTTCTCCAATGTCGGCTTGGTAGTTGTTGGAATAGTGGGCGCAGTTAACGTCAGAACGGCAGATTACCAAGCTGGAATTTGGGTTGCCCCAATTGCTTGGGTGATAGCGCTTTTAACAACTGGGCAATTAGCACCAATGCGTGGTGGTTCCTTCTTGCGCGAACAGGCTCTGCACATTGCTTACGGGCTTGCTATGCATGCTTGGTGGATTCTCGGTGCAACAGCCATAAGTGCTGGTGTGGCAATTTTTAGGCGCGGTCGGCAGCCTTAATATCTCGGCGCAACTCTGGCGGTAGCGCAAAAATAAGATGTTCCTCAATTGTTTCAACTTCTTCAACATCGGTAAAGTCACGTTCTGCCAGCCATGCTAAAACACTATTAACTAAAATTTCTGGGACTGAGGCACCACTTGTTAGGCCAACAGTTTCCACGCCATCTAGCCACGCTTCATCGATTTCGCCAGCAAAGTCAACGCGATAGGCAGCACTTGCCCCGGCTTCTAGTGCCACATCAACCAAACGGACTGTGTTCGAGGAATTCGCCGAACCAACAACTAGCATCACATCGCAGGCGTGAGAAATTTCCTTTACAGCCTTTTGTCGATTCTGGGTTGCATAACAAATGTCATCACTAGGTGGGTCGATCAAATTTGGAAACTTGGCCCGCAGAAGGTCAACTGTTTCCAAAGTCTCATCAACTGAAAGTGTTGTTTGGGAAAGCCAAGCTACTGGTCGGGATGGGTCGATCTCGATTTCCTGAACATGTGCTGGACCATCCACCAAAGTCATATTGTTTGGTGCTTCGCCCATTGTGCCTTCCACTTCCTCGTGGCCTTCATGACCAATAAAGAGAATTTGGTAATCGTCGGAAGCAAAACGGCGTGCTTCGGAGTGAACTTTCGTTACCAGTGGGCAAGTTGCATCTATCGTTTTCAGGTTTCGTTGTGCAGCTTCATCGTGGACAGCGGGTGAAACTCCGTGCGCACTAAAAACTACGGTAGAGCCTTGTGGCACCTCATCTGTTTCGTTAACAAAAATTGCGCCCTTAGCCTCAAGCTCAGTGACTACGTACTTGTTATGAACTATTTCCTTGCGAACATAAATAGGTGCGCCATGCACAGCTAAAGCCTTTTCTACAGTGACTACGGCTCTATCGACACCAGCACAATATCCACGAGGCTTTGCTAGCAGGACTTTTTTCTTGGTTTGACTCACCCTCCTATCGTAAGCCCGCGCCTCCCTTCCCGCTTTCTGGCATTAGGCACAATAGGTCTATGGACCAGACAGAACCAAGCAAGCCAGGACTAGATCCAGAGTCCCCTTTAGCTGTCCACTCGGTCAGCACCATGATTGGTGAATATATTGGCCGACTTGGCACGATTTGGATCGAGGGTCAACTTGCCGAAGTTAATCCAAGAAAAGGTTTAACTTACATTTCCCTGCGCGACACCGACCGAGATGTTTCGCTGTCACTTTATGTTGCCTCTGGCGTAATGGACTCCCTCGCGACAACCGTAGAGCAGGGCAGTCGCGTTCTAGTTCAGGTAAAGGCAGACTGGTGGGCTAAGCGTGGCTCATTACAGTTCAAAGTTTTGCAAATGCGCGCTGTTGGAATTGGCGAACTTATGGCGCGACTCGAAGCATTGCGAAACCTGTTGGCTGCAGAAGGCTTGTTCAATGAGGACCGAAAGAAGCCACTGCCCTTTTTGCCACGACGTATTGGGTTGATCTGCGGTCAAGCTAGCGATGCCATGCATGATGTTATTGAAAATGCCAAACGTCGCTGGCCCGATGTTCAGTTCGAAGTCCGCGAAGTTGCAGTACAAGGTGTCAACTGCGTTAAACAAGTGAGTAGCGCGCTAACTGAACTTGATGCAATTTCTGACATAGACGTGATTGTGATTGCTCGTGGTGGTGGTGCTTTCGAAGATCTCTTACCATTCAGTGACGAATCTCTAGTTAGAGTTGTTGCTGGTATTGATACACCTGTGGTTGCCGCAATCGGACACGAAGAAGATCGACCTCTAATTGACTACGTAGCAGATTACCGAGCCTCAACACCAACAGATGCTGCTCGCAAAATAGTTCCTGATGTTTTGCAGGAAATCTCGGACCTTAGGAATGCTCGATCCAGACTTCAATCTTTAGTTTCGATGGGCATAACGCGATTAGAACAACAGCTTGCACTTACTCGAAGTCGCCCAGCACTTGCGTCACCAGCTACCTTAATTGGCCAGCGTCTTAATGAGAATTCTGGACTGCGCGTTGCAATGCACGTAAAAGTCACAAACTTTGTTGCGCTTGAAATCGCTCACTTGAATGGCGCTAAGGGAACTTTGCGTGCACTGTCACCACAAGGAACATTAGAGCGTGGATTCTCAATTGTTCGCGATTCAAAAAATCTGATTGTCAAAAGTACTGCTGCAGTTAAATCTGGAGATGAGCTGCGAATCAAATTGGCTGACGGTGAATTAACAACACGAGTTGAAGAGACTTAATCCTCATCAGACTTGCTAGGGCGTAAAGCTTCTAATCTGGCTTTTGCTCCGGCAAGTTTGTCTTCGCAGATTGCTGCGAGCTTTTCACCTTGTTCCCACAGATTGACCATGTCATCAAGTGGAAGATCCTTATCTTCAAGACGCGTAACAATTTCGTCTAGCTCAGACTTTGCAGCCTCATAAGACAGTTCCGATGCTTGATCCTTTGCCATAAGAAGATTCTATGGTTTCGCCAGAATTAATGATTCGGCGAACCGCAGAAGTTCATCCCACTCTGCCGTGCCCGAAACAATTGAGGTTAGATCTCCTTCGGTCTTCACAAAGGCTCGGGTCAGTGGCTTATCGATCTCACATTTTTGCCACGTAACTCCATTTATACTTTGCGATGACCCACAATTCGCGTTATTTGTTGCCACAGAAACAACTCGTCCGATTGGTCCATCACTTTGCCAGAGTGAGACGTACTCACCGGCTTGAGTTTGAAATCCTAAAATCCATCGAATGTCACCAGTCTCACCATAGGACTCAGGCTCCAGTCTGGCACTAGTTGCCTGGTAACCCATCGGAACGGTTTCTGGTATTGAAATAGGCCAAGTCTGCGCAATAACTGCACTCGAAACCGCAGTTTCGTAATCGACCAGTTGCTTGACTTCTTCCTGTGGCCGCCAAGCAAGCAGCATAATCACGCCAACGGTTGCAATCACCGCAGCCATTGACAGAACCATGTCCCAAGCCGTTTCCCGACCTCTTGGTTTTTTGTTCGCCATACCTCTATTTTGCCTGCTTTATCTAGAGTTCGCTCTTGCGCGGTCCCATCAGTCAAGTCTCGTAAAACGGATTAGGCTAACAGCATGAGCTCGTTTAACTACACCGAAATCCTGCCACTAGCGAAAAATGAACCAGAATACCGATTGGTAACAACCGAGGGCATAAGTACGACGATGGTCGGTGAACGCACATTTCTTAACATTGATGACAGCGTGTTGGAAAAAGTGGCCTATGAAGCAATCCATGATATTTCGCACTATTTGCGAACGAATCACCTCCAGCAATTAAAGAATATCATCGATGATCCCAGTGCTTCCCCTAACGACAGATTTGTTGCGATTGATTTGATGAAAAACGCCAACATCGCAGCAGGTGGCATACTTCCTATGTGCCAAGACACTGGAACCGCAATAGTTTCGGCCAAACGTGGTTCACAGGTTCTGACAAATGGTCCAGATGAAGTTGCAATTAGTCGTGGCATCTACGATGCTTACCAAAAGTTGAATCTGCGCTACTCACAGCTTTCACCACTCAATATGTGGGATGAGAAAAATACCGGTGATAATTTGCCCGCTCAGATTGAGATCTATTCCGACACCAAGCCTGGGCATGAAAACACATATGAAATGTTGTTTATTGCCAAAGGTGGTGGCAGTGCAAACAAAAGTTATTTGTATCAAGAAACAAAAGCAGTTCTGAATCAAGAGAGCTTCCTTCGATTCATGGATGAAAAATTACGGTTGATTGGGACTTCCGCATGTCCGCCATATCACTTAGCAATTGTTGTAGGTGGAACCAGTGCTGAATATGCACTTAAGGTTTCCAAGCTGGCCAGCACAAAGTACTTAGATTCGTTACCAACTGAAGGTGGCCCAGATGGCAACGGTTATCGAGATCTTGAGATGGAATCTGAAATTCTTAAGCTCACCCAAAACTTTGGCATTGGAGCCCAATTCGGTGGTAAATACTTCTGTCATGACGTACGAGTAATTCGACTGCCTCGACATGGTGCTTCTTGTCCGATTGCTATAGCAGTCTCCTGCTCGGCGGATCGTCAAGCGCTTGTGAAAATTGATGCTACTGGTGCTTACATAGAAAAACTAGAAACCGATCCAGCTCGTTTTCTACCAGAGATTACAGATCAACACTTGGACGAAGATGTGATCAACATTGATCTAACCCGCCCAATGTCTGAGATTCGAGAATCTCTTTCAAAGCTTTCAGTGAAAACTAGAGTTTCGCTAACTGGTCCAATGATTGTTGCCCGCGACCTAGCCCACGCAAAGATTCTAGAAATGATAGACCGTGGTGAAGAAATACCACAGTACTTCAAAGATCATGCGGTTTACTATGCCGGTCCAGCCAAGACTCCAGAAGGTTATGCATCTGGATCATTTGGACCAACAACGGCAGGTCGCATGGATGGCTATGTTGATCGCTTTCAAAAAGCAGGTGGGTCATTTGTAATGCTGGCAAAAGGAAATCGAAGCAATGCAGTTACAAAAGCCTGCCAGGAAAATGGCGGCTTCTACTTGGGTTCAATTGGTGGTCCAGCCGCACGTCTAGCTAAAGACAACATAAAGAAAGTTGAAGTTCTAGATTTTCCTGAGATGGGAATGGAAGCCGTTTGGAGAATTGAAGTTGAGAATTTCCCTGCATTCGTCGTAGTCGATGATAAAGGTAATGACTTTTTTGCTGAAACTCTTCGTCCGGTAGCCCTAAACATTCCCATTGGACCACCCAAGTAGCAATAACTATGGCTTAAAGTTTTTGGCAGGTGGCCAAGGGTTCCAGCCTCTGGCTAGCCATCCTTTATATGCAACCAAATCTTGTTCATGACATGTGGCCTTATTGGCTTTAGATGCATATTTTTTTCCTCCATAAGTCTTCCAGAAATCAGCATTCATTTGCCAAGTGCCACGGTACATACCTTTATATCCGATGGCTTTACAGTTGTTGCTAGATTCCCGCTTTTTCAAGTACTTCGCTGTTGGAGAATTCACCCAGGTTTTAAAGGAAATTTTCTTACGCTTATTTTTTGTTAAGTCTCTAGTCGGATCTTTAGCTGTTGAAATTGAAACCGAAGTTGATGTTGAACTTGATTGCGCTAATACTGCTGTTGGGGAAGTAGATAAGAGTAAGCCAGTAGTTACTGCCACTGAGATCCACATCTTTATCTTCATAACAATTTATAGGCTAACAAATAAGTTTCTTTTTCAAGCAGGGAGGTCTTCGAGCATGTCCGTAACCAATGCAGCTATTGGTGAGCGCTCTGATCTTGTCAATGTCACATGCGCAAACAATGGATGACCCTTGAGCTTTTCTACAACTGCAACAACTCCATCGTGTCGGCCAACGCGCAGGTTATCTCGCTGGGCGACATCATGAGTAAGGACAACGCGGCTATCCTTTCCGATTCGAGAAAGCACTGTAAGTAGCACATTTCGCTCAAGCGATTGTGCCTCATCCACAATGACAAAAGTGTCATGCAGAGATCGGCCTCGAATGTGGGTTAATGGAAGTACTTCCAGCATTCCACGCTCCAAAATTTCGTCAATAACGTCGCCTGTAGTTACGGCTGAAAGTGTGTCAAAAACTGCTTGGGCCCAAGGTGACATTTTTTCATTTTCGTTGCCTGGTAAATATCCCAGTTCCTGACCGCCGACTGCATACAGCGGTCGAAAGATTACGACTTTACGATGTTGCTTGCGCTCCATAACTGCTTCTAGGCCAGCACAAAGTGCAAGTGCGCTCTTCCCAGTTCCAGCACGACCGCCAAGTGAAACGATTCCAATTTCAGAATCCATGAGAATATCTAATGCGATCCTTTGTTCTGCACTCCTGCCGTGCAAACCGAATGCCTCACGATCACCACGGACTAATTGAAGGCGTTTATCAGGAGTGACTCGAGCTAGTGCGCTACCACGATCACTGGATAAGACAACTCCAGTATGGCAGGGATTTTCCCTTGCACTTATATGATCAATTATTTCTTCGCTATACAGATCATCAATTTCCGCAGAACTAACCGAGGCCTCAGTCATTCCAGTCCAACCACTTGATGGAACTATTTCGGCGCGATACTCCTGAGCTTCAAGTCCCACGGCCGAAGCTTTAACTCGAAGCGGCAAGTCTTTGCTGACTAAAACTACATCGCAGCCCTCAGCAGAGAGATTTTTTGCAACGGAAAGAATCCTGGTGTCGTTATCTCCAAGCCTAAATCCAGCTGGCAAGATCTCAGAGTTTGTATGATTTAGTTCCACCCTGAGCACTCCACCTTTATCACCAAGTGGAAGCGGGGAATCAAGGCGTCCGTGTTTGATTCGCAAATCATCTAGGCTTCGCAATGCAGAGCGGGCAAAGTATCCCAATTCGGGATGAGTTCGCTTGGACTCTAACTCTGTTATTACAACAACAGGAATCACAACTTCGTGTTCATCAAATCGAAACAAAGCACTGGGGTCAGAAAGTAACACGCTGGTATCCAATACATATGTGCGCTTTGGAGCATTCGATTCGGCCACAAACTCACCCCAGATTTTCAGATTTATCCGCGGGAAGGATCGGAGTTGACCGATATTCATGACCGTAATCCTGTGAGACGCCAAGCGAGTACAGACACGCCGCAGTAAAAAGTTGCTAATAGGTTAATTTGTGAACTTTCATGGGGATGCAGTAGCAATTTCATGGATCTACTAATCTTGGGCGCATGGGAAGAATTCGCACTCTCGTAGGAGATGTCGCATACGACCTCTATGGGCATCGACTAACTTCTGCACTTCCCCAAGACCAGCTACCGGCACATGTTGGCGTCATTTTGGATGGCAATCGACGATGGGCCGCCGAAATGGGATCTTCTAGCGCACACGGACACCGTGCTGGTGGCGAAAAGATAACTGAATTCTTAGGGTGGTGCGAAGAGCTTGAAGTCGAAGTAGTCACCCTTTGGTTGCTATCAACCGACAATCTACTTCGAGAACCCACTGAGTTAGATGCATTGCTCGAGATAATTGAAGATACTGTTACCGCACTAGGCGATACCGGAAGATGGCAAATTCATCCCGTCGGAGCTCTCGAGCTCTTACCAGAACGTACTAAAGCCCTTCTAAATCGAACTAAGTCTGCTACCGAAAATGTTACGGGGTTGTTAGTTAACGTCGCGATCGGATATGGCGGTAGACAAGAAGTAGTAGACGCTGTTCGATCATTACTTATTGATGAATCTGCTGCTGGAAAAACTCTGGCAGACGTTGCATCCAAAATTAGTATTGAGGATATTGCAGCGCATCTTTACACCAAAGGTCAGCCAGATCCTGATTTAGTCATCAGAACTTCGGGCGAACAGAGATTGAGTGGCTTCCTATTGTGGCAAAGCGCACACTCTGAGTTTTACTTCTGTGAAGCATACTGGCCAAACTTTCGAAAGATTGATTTCTTGCGTGCAGTGCGTTCATATGCGGCGCGCAATCGAAGATTTGGTATCTAGGTAAATACTCCAATTGATTTTTTCAATACCTGTAAATCTGTAGTTGGCGCATCACAAACAAAACCACGACAGACATAAGCCGTTGTTGCTTCATCAATGGTTTTTCGATCGTGCAGTAGCGGCTGGTCAGCACCCCAGGCATAAACCATTCCTGGTGCAGTTCCACTAGCCAACGTCTGTCGAAATTCCGAATCACTTGATCCAACAATCGCGACCTCTCGCGGACCATCAAGCCAGGTCACAAACATCGCAGCGCCCCAACCGGCGAATCGAGTATGTGATGCAACCAGCGGAATTAACGCAGGTATGAACCGCTCGGCCCAAGCTCGCATCTCGGTATCCCCCGATAGAGCCGAATATGTCAACGCTGCATCAATCGTTGCTGCCCAACCCGATGGCGTTACGTTATCTGTTGGATCAACTTGTCGAGTCGCAACATCCTTAGCAACGGGCGGGACGTCATTAGCTGTGTCTGTTAGACCTGAGCCCTGCTGAAAGTGATCCTGAATGTCATTAAGTAGCGTCCCAGCTAATTCACGCCAAGTATCTTCGCCATTTACTTGCGCTAGGGCCAGAAAAGCACTTGCAACCAGGGCTTGATCTTCTAGGACGCCAAGGGCGTGCAAACCTGCCTTGCCATCGCGGGAAACTCTTACCAGTCGGCTTGGATGAGATGAGTCTGCTCCGAGATGTGTGCTGACCAATAAATCTGCAGCGCGGGTTGCACAATCAATCCAGTCTTGCCGGTTGCAAACACTACCGGCATCAACTAACGCTCGAATTGCAAGACCATTCCAACTTGCCACGATTTTGTCGTCTCGACCAGGGCGCGGTCTGGTTGCTCGCGCCGCCAAAAGTTTTGCACGTAAGTTTTGCCATCTTTCCCAGTCATCTGGATCGTGATGCAGGGTAAGAACCGACTTGCCGTGCTCAAAAGTTCCAACTTCTGTGACACTACAAAGAGCAATTACCCATTGCGCATCAGCTAAACCTTGTGTGTCGGTACCCAAAACTTCCGAAATTTGCTGTGGCGTCCAGGCGTAGAACGCACCTTCTTCCGAATGGCCAGAATCCATATCAAAACTGTCAGCATCGAGAGCCGCCGCAAAGCCACCTTCAGGAGTTTGCATTTCGCGGATTAAGAAATCTGCGGTTTCAGTCGTTACGCGCAGAGCTTGTGCATCACCGGTTAGGCGATACAGGTGTGCATAAATTGATAGAAGCTGTGCATTGTCATAAAGCATTTTTTCAAAGTGTGGAACTGTCCATGTTGCATCAACGCTGTATCGAGCAAACCCACCACCGAGTTGGTCATACATTCCACCTCGGGCCATTGCGTTGCAAGTGTGCTCGATCATTTGCATCACCCGGAAATCTGGTTCACTGCCAGTCAAACTTTGAAGTGCTTCATTCCTTAACAGAAATTCCAATGCTAGCGAAGGTGGAAATTTTGGTGCGTCACCAAATCCACCATTGATTGGATCGAAGGCGGTAACAAGGGATTCAACTCCAGAGGTTATTGCGAATGCAACTTCATCTTTAGTGAAATCTGTTTTGGACTTAACAATAAGTTCATTTCGAGATCCAATGTGTTCCATAATTCGGGCCGAAGAATCACTGACTCGCTCGCGCTCACCAGTCCAAGTGTCATTGAGCGCTAGCAATACTTGAGTGAACGAGGGCATCCCGTGTGACGGTCGCGGTGGAAAATATGTTCCCGCATACCAAGGTCGTCGGTCATGATCGAGCCAGACTGAATTTGGCCAACCACCGTGTCCTGTCATGGCTTGTGTAGCTTCCATATACAAAGAGTCAACGGCAGGGAGCTCTTCGCGATCAACTTTTATGTTTACAAAATACTCATTCATCAAGGCAGCAACAGCTGGGTTCTCAAAACTTTCATGCGCCATGACGTGGCACCAGTGACAGGCGCTATATCCAACACTTAAGAAAATCGGAACGTCTCGAGAGCGCGCAAGTTCAAAAGCTTCTTCAGACCACGGATACCAGTCGACTGGGTTATCAGAATGTTGCAACAAATAGGGAGATGTGGAGTTTGCGAGGCGGTTAGGCACACCTCATTGTTTCACTTATGCACGTTAATCAAAACTGGGCGAGAAATAATCACGCCAGAAATAAGTTGCACCACAAGCGCAATGCCGAGGGCGAAGAATGCCGCCGACCAAGAATTTGTCACATCACGCAAGAAGCCAAGAATTAATGGACCCATTGCTGAAATCACGTATCCACCACCCTGCATGAATGCACCCAGGTCTCGTGCTGTCTCAGAGCTGCCAGATCTCAACAAAACCAAAGTCAGGGCCAGAGGAAATGAGGAGCCAAGGCCAACTCCCAGTAGAAATACCCAGAGCCAGGTTGCAGCCGGCCATAATCCATAGATTGCGAAGCTATAAATTCCAATCAAGCCAACAGCAAAAACAGCGACGAATCCGACACAGAGACCCACCTGTGAGGTGAACTTTGCAGCAAGTGGAGGTACGAATAACCCAGTTGGTAGACCAATTAGAACTAGGAGTGCTAATTGTTTTCCTGCAGTTACTGGATCGGTGCCTGCTTCTCGCAAGATTGTCGGTAGCCAAGTATTCATGGAGTGGAAATTTATGGACTGGAATCCAAAGTACAAAGTCAAACTCCATGCCAATGGGTTTCGGAGTAGCGCCTTCATGTTATGAGGTGCGTCGAGACGCACATCTTGGGTATTTGGATGCTTATAAAACCTCCAAATAATAAAGACGACCAGTGGAAGTAGCGCCCACAACTCAAGTGCTCTACGCCAGGAACCAAGTTGATCCGCGATTGGATAAGTAATAAGTGCTGCAACCGCTGCGGACAACGAGATCGCACCTGCAATCATTCCCATCACGCCGCCAATGCGATTTGGGAAATCGCGTCGAGTAATGAGCGATGGCACCACGTTGCCGACTGCAACGCCTAGTCCGATGATTATGGTGCCCAGGTATAGAACAACTACGAATGGAAGTAGTCGAAGGTGACCACCTAGTGCAAGGGCAAGCAAACTTATTGAGATTGCTTTGTTGGGACTTATTCGATGAAGTAAGCGCGGTACAAATAACGCCCCTAAGCCAAACATCAGAATTGGAAGTGTGCTCAACAACGAACCAGCCGTTGCAGACAATCCAAAATCTTCTCGAATTTCAGGAAGAACCGGACCTACTGAAGTAGTCAGAGGTCGAAGCGTCATAGCAACGAAGAAGAGTGGGAGTGCTTTGATGATAAAGTCTTGCTTTTCTAAGTCTTGATTTTGCGTCATCTAAAACTCCCAACACTTACCAACTTACTCTTCGCATGAAAATGGCTTTGCATAGGATGCAAGAAAGAGACACCCACCCGTCCGACCTGATTTTCGACCCCACATTCGCCTGCTGGAGCTTTGGCAGCGTCAATCGCCACTACTAACCCTCGCTGTTGATTTTGACCATCTGGATCAAAGAACAGGCAGGACTTACTTCTAAACCGCACCGTGCTCAACGACCAAAAGTCGTCTTACGTGGACCGCTTTGCCTGCGGCTGGCATCGGCTTATTGCAAAACAACTTCGAAGAACTGCTCTGCAACGCAATCACGGACCCGGGTGGGTGCCGGTCTTTAGGCTATCTGGTTTTTGGATTGCCACACAAAGCCAAAGCAAACACCCTTTGAGCGCCGGCGTATTTGAGTGCCTTTGCAGCACTGTTCAAAGTTGCACCCGTCGTAATGACGTCGTCAACGATCATGACAGTCCCGCTCAGATTTTTGCGAACCGCGAAAGCTCCTGCAAGATTAACTTGACGCTGTGCGGCTGATAGACCGACTTGATCCAGAACTTCGCGTTGTAAGTAGAGGCAATTTGTTTCAATTGTGAGATTTGATTCCGCTTTAGCAAGTTTCCTGCATAAATGCGAAATTGAGTCATACCCGCGCTCAGAGACTTTGGTCTTTGAGCTGGGAATCGGAACCATTGTTATAGGGGTATCCGGTAAGAATCTTTCTGACGTGATGAGCAGAAGTTTGGCAAGAACTTCCCCCCGACCAATGTCACCATTTTTGTAGGAGATAACCGTCTCCCGTAACCAGCCAGAGTAATTTCCAGCGCAAAAGCAAGCATCGAGCTCAATTAAATCTTGTGCCCGGAAAGGATTTACTTCGCTAGCACATGATGGGCAGAAATCCTCACCAAGTCTTGAGCAACCTAAACACTTGGGTGTAAAAAGTAACTGTCTTAAAATTGTCACGTACCAGAATGCATCGGCTGTCACACTTTTTGTACTTTTCAATGTCCCTGTAGATAAGTACGAGGTGTTGATTAGCGGGTAAAGAATCCACCAATTCCGCTTGTAAGTTCAGTCCAAGATCCAAAACTTTGTTGATAAATCAATTGGCTTGACCCATCAACTGCAGAGATATAAAGCTTTCCGCCTCCATCAACTGCAAGCTGTTGTGCACCGATTGGCGTACTGGCTAAATTTGTTTTTCCATCGAGTAATGAAATATTAAACATTAGGTCACTATTGGAGTCGTCTGAACCGATAACCGCAACAGACGTTGGCGAACTCCAAATGACATCGCGAACAGAGCTAATTGATCTTTCAATTCTGTGCAATCCAATAATTCGTGACTCATTACTGGTCCGAAAAATGGCACCTACTGCCACTACATCCTGAGTTCCATTTGATAGAACTGCCGCGATTCGAACACCATCACTCGCAATTGAGACTTGTTTAACTTGATCACTTGTCCCAAGTGTTGAGGTGTCAACGGAAACAGCTCTTATGGATCCATCACTTAAAATTTCGCGGACTCCCTGACCAAAATCTGCAAAAAGGACACTCCCATCACTTGCCCAAGATGGCCGTGAAATCTGATCACCTTGAGCAGCTACAACAATTTCTTCCTCCCCTGAATTTCCAATCAGCAATGACTTGCCATCGGAGGTAACCGCTGCGATTCGGGTTCCTGATGGGTCTTCGGATGCTGAAACCAATGGCGATGGGGATACATACTTAAGGTTTTCGTTGCGACCTGCAACGGAGATAATTTGTTCATTTCTAATGACATTTAGAGTCACTAATTCTGGCGATGGCAAAGTCGAAAGACTTTGCCAGTCCTCGATGGATTGCAATTGTCCAATACTGGACAAGGCTAACGGCTGACCCGAAACCGAAATTTGCACCGAAGTAACACTTGCCAGAGTACTTAATGTCCAAACTAACTGCGCAGATAATGCCCGTCTAGTTTTTTCGTCAGCTCCTAAAATTTCTTTTGACAGATCAACTTGAGCGATACCGTTTGTGATCGGAACCGAACCATAGGTCAATGTTGTTCCTACTGGAAATGTGCTCGCGGCTACCGGCAATAGGTAGGGTGATGGACCTTCAAGCAGAGATCGAACTAATGAAGTTGCAGCACCAGAATTACTAACAGGGACCAAGACCGTATCTGTTATCAAGCCGTCCATGTTGGAGTTGAAGAAATAGATAGGAAAGCTTCTAAATGACCTATCTACATCGCCACTAGAAAGCAGAATTCCATTACTTAATTCCGAAATGCGCCATTGCCCAGAATTGTTTTGTTCAAGTTTGAAGGACTTTGACAGCAAAGCTCCGGGATCACTGCTCTGATACCTACCTGAGTCAGATATTGTGCCTAGTTTTCCAGCGGTAAGAGTTAGCTTTGCTGGGCTCCCTGAAACATCAGTAGAAGTGGTTTCATAAATCTCAATTCCAGTTAGTGGATTCCAGCTACCTGCTGACTCATCAGCAAGATACTGCCGAGCTATCCCATAATTCTCAGATGGATCTGCGCAGGCATCTAGGAAGCCGCGTACTATTTCTTCAGGATTCATGTCAACACTTGGTGGTCGTGCAATTACTCGAACGAATTGAGTGGAGGTGTCCTCAAATATTTCTTCACCGAAATAAACCTGGCTTGAACTTGGAATACCTGCACATCCCGACAGAAACAACGCTCCTGCTAATGTCACGATAAAGAACTTCACTCTCATGGCGCACCTGCAGAAATTGCAACCTTAGTAATGGCACCCAACTCGACTCGTGGCAAAGTCAGAACGAACTGCGCACCTTCATTTGGCGCGCCCCATACTTCAATGATTCCGCCATGTAGTGCGGCGTCTTCGGCTGAAATTGAAAGTCCGAGCCCAGTTCCACCAAGTGTGCGCTGGCGTGCTGGGTCAGCTCTCCAGAATCTTCCAAACACTCGTGACAGATCCTCTACAGCAATACCTTGGCCACGATCACGAACTGAGATTGAAACACATGAGTCGTTAGATGTTATTTCAATTTCAACTTTAGTTTCGTTGCAATGCTCAATTGCGTTTACCACGAGATTTCTTATAATTCGAGAAACTCTTCGCTTATCTGCAATTACGGTAGTGTCTCCAAAACTACTGAATTCAAAACTAGTTTTGTGTTCACTTGCTATGACAGCATTGTCTTTGAGTATTGCTTCAGTAATCACTGATAAATCAACTGGTGCGCTTTCAAGAGGTGCTGCACCAGCATCGATTTTGCTCATTTCTAACAGGTCACTGAGCAAAAGATCGAACCTATCCACTTGATTTCTTAATAACTCAGCAGACCTTGCCATATCTGGATCAAAATCAGCACGAGCGTTGTAAATCATTTCACTTGCCATTCGAACTGTTGTTAGTGGAGTGCGAAGCTCATGTGACACATCAGAAACGAACTGTTGCTGAACCTGCGACAAAGACTCCAGTCGAATGATTTGGCTCTGCAGGCTGGTAGCCATTTCATTAAAAGAACCAGCGAGTCTAGCGATGTCATCTTCGCCATTAACCTGCATACGCCGATCCAAATCACCCGATGCAATCTGCGCCGCAATCTGCGCAGCTTCGCGGACTGGATCCGTAACTCTAGAGGTTACAAACCAGGCAAGAACCATCAAACTAACTAAGAGAATGATTCCAGTGGCAGCCACACCTTGTTTAACTAGGTCGATCGTGCGCTGTTCATTATCAAGAGGAAATAGTAGGTAGAGCTCATAGGCACCAATTCGAGGAATTGAAACTGGTGATCCAACTACTAGCCCTTGAGTTTCATATCCACCGTCATAAATCAGGGTTGAGTACACCCAAGCTTGTCGGTCACGCTCTCGGATTGCAGATCTTAAGGAATCTGGAATCGATGCTTCTGAAATCAACTTGGTTCCACGTTCCGGAACACCCACTAAGTCAGGGTCACTCAAAAACAATGCGTCATACAGTCCAGGTGAGCCTGCTCGAACTGCTAGCGCAGTTATCACTGAATCCACTAGTCGAGTGTTATTCGGCGCAACTAGCCCGATATCTGATGCATCTACTAATCTCTGAACTTCCAGGCGCGCTGCAATTGATTCAGTCAGTGCACTTTGCTGCTTAGCTTCCAATAAGCCAGATGTAACTTGGTTAACGAGAAGAACTCCAACACCACCGAGTACGGACGCAGAAATAACAAACGTCAGAATTATGAGACGCAGCTGTAAATTGCGTCGCCAGTGACCTCTAAGTGAAGTCCTTTGCAGAGCCAATTCGCTCACCGCCTAAGTTAACCCTGCCTTGTAGCCAACGCCTCTAACCGTGACAACTATCTCTGGATGCTCTGGATCAATTTCAATTTTTGCTCGCAATCTTTGAACGTGAACGTTTACAAGTCTGGTATCCGCCGCATGCTGGTATTCCCAAACTTCCTCCAGCAAAATCTCACGGGAGAACACTTGCCACGGACGTTTCGCAAGGGTAACCAGGAGCTTAAACTCAAGCACTGTCAATGAAATATTTGCATCTCCCCGCCTGACTTCATGGCCCGCAACATCAATAACTAGATCGCCAATTTTAATTTCATTTACAGCGGGTACCTCTAAATTACGCAACCGTGCACGAATTCGAGCGATTAACTCTTCGTTCTTAATTGGTTTAACTATGTAATCGTCTGCGCCAGCTTCTAACCCAGTTACAACGTGATTGGTATCGCTTCTTGCCGTCAACATAACGATTGGGACGCCACTAAGTTCTCTTATCTCGCGACAAATTTCGACTCCATCTTTTCCAGGAAGCATCAAATCCAGAAGAACCAGATCTGGATTGACAACCTGAAACGCGTTAATTGCCTGATTTCCATCCGCACAATAGGAAACTTCGAAACCCTCAGCGCGCAACAAGATACCTACGATCTCAGCAATAGATTGGTCATCTTCGATAACCAAGATGCGCTGACTCATATCGGCACTCCCTTTTTAGCCTGCTAGAAAGCCAAATTTACCTCACGATTGATGAACCTCGGTACCGATAGCGCTAAGCCCTCAAAACGTTGGCTAATCTAAGGGAATGCCACTTACCGACTTTGTTTCAAGGATGCGAAAAGAGCTTGGCAAGTTTGGTGCTGTTGGCTTGGTGGCCTACTTGATTGACCTTACTGTTTTTAATCTTCTTCGCTTTGCAGGTGGCGAGGGGCCGCTCTATGACAAGCCATTAACTGCGAAAGTTGTCAGCGTTCTATTTGCTACCACTTTTGCCTACTTTGGAAATCGACATTGGACCTTCCGAAATCGATCTCGCTCTTCATTCAGAAGAGAGTATGCGTTGTTCTTTGTTTTCAATGCAGTAGGAATGATCATTTCATTAGCCTGCCTTTGGATTAGCCACTACGTGCTCGGATTTGAAAGTGCATTAGCGGATAACATCAGTGCGAATGTCATTGGATTGGTGCTCGGAACAATTTTCCGTTTCTGGGGGTACCACACATGGGTTTTCCCAAACCATGTCTCAAGTGTTGAACAAAACAACTAACTAGTTTTTATTGGCCTCGACGATACCGACATCAGAAAAATTCCAAATACTGCAGGTTTTAGATTTCGCAGTTCCAAGCGACCACCATCGGATGCGACTTGATTGCGCGCCCAGGCAAGTCCCAAGCCTGTTCCTCCAGTAGTAGTTCCTTGTGTCATTAATGTCGTTTCGATGTCCTGCGAAATTCCAATTCCCTCATCGGATATTTCAATCAGGGTCCAAGATTGAAAATCACGCGCCGAAATCTTAATTGTTCCAGCGCCATGTTGGAGGGAATTCTCAATGAGTACTGATAAAACGAGTTCTTGAACTTCTGGTGTTCCAAGTGCTATTAATCCTGATTCGCAATCGACAAGAATTTTTCTACCTGCAGCTTGAATCTTTGACTGCCATCTTTCGCTGACTGCTTCCAGTAGGTTCGAAATATCAATCTCAGTCAAGTCACGATCAGTTGTTGATCTCCAGGTAGTCAACAACCCTTCCACTAATTTAACTAGTCGATCAACTTGCCCTAATGCTGCAGTTGAATCTTCATGAACGTTTGTGTCCTTAGTGTCTTGCGATATTTGCTCTAGACGAAGCGAGAGTGCAGTGAGTGGGGATCGAAGTTGATGCGAGACATCCGCAGCAAGAGTTCGTTCTGCATCCAGACGACGCTGAGCATCAGTCGCCGCAAGATAAAGATTTTGAATCGTTAGGTCTACTTCCTGCATACCAGTTTCTTCTGGAGCTGAGACTGAGCGACCAGTTGTAATCAAGTTAATTTGACTCAATAGAGTCTCGAATGGCTTTACAGTTACTTTGGCAAGCACTTGCGATACAAAAATCACTAACGTTGCAGTAAGGCCAACTATTGCTTGAACCCCAAAACTTATTGGCGATGAATCAAGAAGAAATATTCCGTTATTAGATTTCAAGTTTGAATCAATCAACCAAAGATTCACAATTACAGCTAACAGAATTACACATGGAAGAATTGCAATGATAAAAAATCTAAATAACCACTGTTGCATTACTAAGTCCGATCGAATCGAAACCCAAGACCACGAATTGTGGAGACGTGTTCGCCTTCTTCCCCAAGTTTTCGACGCAAAGCGGATACATGCATGTCTAGATTCTTTGTCGACCCTGACCAGTCGGTATTCCAAACGTCGCGAAGAATCTGTTGTCGACTAATTACTCGTCCAGAATTTCGCATTAAAAGTTCTAGTAATTGATATTCGGTTGAAGTTAGGGAAACCTCGACATCGTTACAGGTACAGGTTCGAGCTTCAGTGTCAAGCACAATTCCATTCCCAATCAATTCAGTTACATCATGGCCATCGACTCGTCGCATTAAAGCACGCAATCTAGCTAGCAACTCATAGGACTTGAAAGGCTTCATGATGTAGTCATCAGCGCCGGCGTCAAGCCCAACTACTAAATCCAGTTCTGATGTTCGTGCGGTAAGAATCAAAATCGGCATATCCAGTTTTTGGGCGCGAAGATTTCGACAAACATCCAGGCCGTCCATACCTGGCAGGCCAAGGTCCAGAACGATCATGTCTGGTTTTGTGGACTTTGCTTTTTCCAGAGCACTTAGCCCATCGCCAACCAGTGCTACGGAATATCCTCCACCTTGAAGCGTACGAACCAATGGTCCAGCGATCTCAAGATCATCTTCTGCTACCAGTATCCTTGTCACACTTTGCAGTTTAGTGTCCTAGAGCGGGTTGGGCCTTACCTGCAACACATCTCCAGACGTGATCTCAATTCGCCCATCTTCGGTATCAAGCAGTAGTTCGCCCGATTTCAACACCGCTACGGCTTTTCCGGTAACTTGCGAATCTGATCTCCGGGCAACAGAAACCTGAGTGCCGATGGTTGAGCTGTCTTGAGCATAAAGTGGCAACCAATCTTCTAGTGATAATTTGGTCACTCGTTCAAGTTCAACAAGTATGACTGCAATCAAATTTTCACGAGTGGTCTCAATACCTATTACTGAAAGTGAAGTTGCATCTTTAGTAGGGAGTTCATCTCCCTCAAGATCAACGTTTATTCCAATTCCTACAATCACGCAGTCATCCTGGCGTTGAACTAAAATTCCACCAATTTTTTTGAACTCTTTGGGCCCAACTTCAATCATCAAATCGTTAGGCCACTTTAACTTTGCATTAGCTCCGAGATCCTTAAGACACTTGTTTGCTGCGATTCCAACCAAGAGTGGAATCGCAGAAATATCACAGGCAAACAATTTGATTGGGATCGAAACACTCAGCGCTATTCCAGCCCCAAATGGGCTGTGCCACTCACGCTGCAAGCGCCCACGTCCCCTTACTTGCTCGTCCGCTGTAATCGCGAACACTGAGTCGTTTGGATAGTTAGGTAACTGCGCAATGGCAAGGTCATTAGTTGACTCGACTTGACCAAAGACCTTGATATCGAGCCATTTCGAGGAAGTCTTGGCTAACTCACTTAATATGAGATCAGGATCAAGCGCTGGACGCCCGCGTTTCACATCTTTTATATCCACATCGCTAGGGTAGGCGAAGGA
>JBIIMD010000042.1:0-8984 GCA_044232525.1 Candidatus Nanopelagicales bacterium
CGCCGAGGAAGTCCTCGACGAGGTATTGGCTTCCTAATGTCGACTGCCGCTACTGGACGAGTGGCGGCAATTATTCCTGCCGCTGGATCAGGGGTTCGCTTAGGTGCGGACGTTCCTAAAGCATTCCTTGCTTTAGGTGGTCTTTCACTTCTTACCCGTAGCGCATTAGCAATGAGTGCAGTCGCCGACGTTTTGATAATTGCAGCTCCTGCTGATGGATTAGATGAAGCAAGCGCGCAATTAGCGCAAGTTGATGCCGAGATCCATATCGTTGCTGGTGGCGAACATCGCCAAGAGTCAGTAGCAAATGCACTTCGCATGGTTCCAGAAGATGTTTCGATTGTGTTAGTGCATGATGCAGCACGACCACTTGTGCCAATCGAAGTTAGTCAAAATGTCGTTGCTGCAATTCGAGGTGGAGCTAAAGCGGCGATCCCAGTTCTGCCACTTGTTGACACAATCAAGCGCGTAAACAATAACGGGATAGCAATTGAAACCGTAGATCGAAATCAATTACGTCGAGTTCAAACGCCACAAGGTTTTGATCGGGCAACTTTAGATTTGGCGTACCGAAATCCAGAAGTAGTTGCGACAGACGATGCCGGATTAATGGATGCGCTAGGGATACCAGTTGTAACGGTTGCTGGAGACGAACGCTCATTGAAAATTACAACGATGGCTGATGTGCAACATGCATTGAGTTTGTTGGAGGCAACAAGTGAGTAATTTGCGAATTGGTACTGGCGTTGATGTGCACCCATTAGTAAGTGGGCGCCCAATGTTTATGGCATGCCTAAGCTGGCCAGATGAAACTTCAGGTTGTGAAGGACATTCCGATGGTGACGTTGCAGCTCATGCTGCGTGCGATGCGATTTTGTCAGCTGCCGGCATGGGCGATCTAGGTTCCGTTTTTGGAACCACTGATCCGAAATGGTCCGGCGCATCTGGCACAGATCTTTTGGCTGAAGTCGCATCAAAAGTCTCTAAAGCTGGCTGGAAAATCGTGAACGTTAGCGTTCAGGTCATTGCCAATTCACCAAAGATTGGTTCCCGCCGCGAAGAGGCCCAGGTTGCGATGTCTAAAGCATTAGGTGGAATACCGGTTTCAGTTGCGGGTACTACAACAGACGGTCTTGGCTTTACTGGCCGTGGCGAAGGTGTTGCAGCTATAGCTTCAGCATTATTAGAAGCCCCGCAAGATCGGTAACCTTGAACTGTGCGCCTTTATGACACTGCGACTCGAGCAGTCCGAGAATTTACTCCGTTGATTGACGGCAAAGTTTCAATGTATGTCTGTGGCGCAACCGTTCAATCTGCCCCACACGTTGGACACATTCGTTCTGGCGTAGCTTTCGATGTTTTGGCTCGTTGGTTAAGAACTTCTGGCTATGAAGTAACACTGGTTCGCAACGTAACTGACATTGATGACAAGATCCTGGCAAAAGAATCTGTCGAGAATCGTCCATGGTGGGCAGTTGCTGCGCACTATGAACGCGAATTCCAAAAGGCCTACGAAATTCTTGGTTGTACCCCGCCAACCGTTGAGCCACGTGCCACTGGTCACATCACTCAGATGATCGAGTTAATGCAAACTTTGATTGAACGTGGACATGCTTATGCTGCCGATGGTGATGTTTATTTTGATGTTCGTTCATTTGCAGACTATGGAAAACTTTCCGGACAAAAAATTGATGACCTTTTGCCGGCAGGGGATTCCGAAGGTGAGTCTCGTAAAAAAGATTCCCGTGACTTTGCGCTTTGGAAATCGGTAAAGCCGGGTGAGCCTTCTTGGCCAACACCTTGGGGTAATGGTCGTCCTGGTTGGCACATTGAATGTTCGGCAATGGCGCAGGCTTACTTAGGTGATGCATTCGATATTCATGGTGGCGGACTAGATCTAGTTTTCCCACACCATGAAAACGAAGTTGCGCAATCTAAAGCAGCTGGACAAGACTTTGCCAATTTCTGGTTGCACAATGCCTGGGTTACAACAGCCGGCGAAAAAATGTCGAAGTCACTGGGTAACTCGTTGGTAGTTACTGAAGTTGCAAAGCGAGTTCGCCCAATTGAACTTCGTTGGTACTTAGCGAGCGCGCATTACCGCAGTAATCTGGAATTCTCAGATAGCGCATTGCAAGAATCGGCCGTGGCATTCCAGCGAATTGAAAACTTCGTTGAACGTGCAGCAGCAATAGTTGGTGACGTTGATTTAAATTCCGTGGCAATTAATTCAGATTTTGCTACAGCGATGAATGAAGACTTAAATGTTCCAGCAGCGCTCGCTGTGCTACACGAAGTTGTTGGCGAAGGAAACACTTTGCTTGCCAAGAAAGCTGATGCTGCTTCACTAAAGGGTTGCCTAACTTCAGTTCGCCAAATGCTAGACGTATTGGGTGTTGACCCACTTTCAGCAACTTGGGCAGATGACAGTAAGAACGCAGAATCACTTGAATCAGCACTTGATTACTTTGTGCAACAATCAATAGCAGTTCGTAACGCCGCTAAAGAAAACAAAAACTTTGAAGCTGCAGATGCCATCCGCGATTCCTTGCGGAACGCTGGCATCGCATTAGAAGACACATCTGATGGTGTGCGCTGGAATCTGGAGAAGTAATGGCTGGCAATTCCAAGCGCAAAGGTGCAATCCGCACCTCCAAAAAAGGTGCAGCCGTTGGCTCTGGTGGCCGCGGTAAGCAAAAACTTGAAGGGCGCGGTCCAACTCCAAAGGCAACCGAGCGCGATAAGCACCCGGCAGCAAAGCGAGCACGTGCCGCGGAAAGAGCTGCCGAAAAGCGTGGCTCAACTCGCGTAAGCCGTCCCCGCGATCGTGACGGAATCGAATGGGTAGCCGGACGTAACTCAGTTCTGGAAGCACTTCGCGCCAACATTCCAGCAAATGCGCTTTACATGCAACAGTTCATGGATGCCGATGATCGCGTCAACGAAATTTTGCAGTTAGCAAATGATCGCGGACTGCCATTCTTAGAAGCCCCCCGAAGCGAACTCGATCGAAATACTGACGGCGCAGTTCATCAAGGCGTCGCGCTTCGCATCCCTCCTTATTCATACCTTGATCCAATCGATTTACTGGATCAGTCATTTGATCATGAAGAAGCTCCATTTGTTGTCGCACTAGATGGTGTTACTGACCCACGCAACCTTGGTGCGGTGATTCGTTCATCAGCTGCCTTTGGTGTCGATGGCGTATTGGTTCCAGAGCGTCGCGCTGCTGGCATGACTGCCTCAGCTTGGAAAACTTCGGCCGGCGCAGCAACTAGAGTTCCAGTTTCCCGAGCTGTGAACTTAACTAGATCACTTGTTGAATTTAAGCGAGCAGGTTGCACTGTTATTGGACTCGCTGCTGATGGCGATTCATTTGTCCAAGATGTCAGCCAAGACATCGCAGCTGGCCCAATCGTTTTGGTTGTTGGCGGCGAAGCAACGGGTATGTCTCGATTAGTACGTGATACCTGCGACATGATCGTTTCAATCCCAATGTTTGACGAGACCGAATCTTTAAATGCTGGCGTTGCTGCTGGAATCGCCCTTTACGAATTGGCAAAAATTCGTCATCCGTAAGTGATTTACATTTAATTTGTTAACATCGAATTAATGAATTCCTCAACACAAGTAATCATCGCGAACTTAACATCGCCACCTGTTTTGGCATTTGCGCTTGGCTTGCTTGCAGTATTGGTCAAAGGAGACTTGCGTCTTCCTGATCCGATTTACCAAGGCTTATCCATTTATCTCTTGCTTGGCATAGGCATTAAGGGTGGCGTTGCACTTCGGCAGTCGGAATTAAGTGATGTTGCAGTACCAGCCCTTGCAACCATCCTTCTTGGCTTACTTATTCCAGTTTTAGCTTTTCTATTTAGTGGCAAAATCACAAAACTGAGCGAAGTTGATCGCGGTGCGCTAGCTGCACATTACGGTTCTACCTCATTGGTTACTTTTACTGCAGCTCTAGTTTTTCTTGAGCAATCTTCAATTCAATATGAAGGCTTTGTTACAACACTGCTTGCGCTGTTAGAGATTCCAGGCATCATTGTTGGATTGATGCTTGGCTCACGACATCTAAAGCGAGATGTTTCATGGAGTGAATCGTTGCAAGAAATTTTCTCCAGCCGTTCAATCTTGTTGCTGGTCGGTGGTTTAGTTCTTGGCTTTGCAACTGGTGTTGTGGGATATGCGAAGATCGAGCCATTCTTTGGCGCACTGTTTATTGGAATGCTCACTTTGTTCCTATTGGAAATGGGAACTTTAGCTGGGCGCCGAATGCGCGATGTTAAGTCGGCAGGCGCAGGGCTAATCGTTTTTGCGATCTTGTTCCCAATTGGTTCGGGAGTTTTGGGCGTTGTATTTGGGTACGTTTCAGGACTATCTATGGGAGGCGCTGCAGTACTAGGTGTCCTAGCAGCCAGTGCTTCATACATAGCAGCGCCAGCAGCAGTCAGACTTGCACTTCCGGAAGCGAATCCAGGAATCTATTTAGCAGCTAGTTTGGGAATCACGTTTCCGTTTAACTTAACGATCGGTATTCCACTTATCGTCTTGGTGGCACAGTCACTTGAAGGAATGGTTGGGTAAAAATGTCAGAATTAGTCACTGTCTCTTTGGTAACGATTGTTGCAGAGACCGCATTGAAGTCTCGCCTAACTAAAGACTTAACTCACTTGGGTGCCTCCGGCTACACGGTGGTAGCTGCGAACGGCGAGGGTCCACGAAATCGCCGTGCCGGCGACGTGGATGGCGGAAACATAATGATTCAGTGCTTGGCATCTCGTGAGCTGAGCGTAAAGATCATGAACCATTTAGAAGCCGAATACTTTGAAAATTACGCGGTTGTTGCCTGGGTAAGTGCCGCTGAAGTGATTCGTAAAGAGCGTTATTCATAGGCGCGTTTTTGCTTCAAGGATTTATGCACTAATCTTTGAAACTGGTGATCTTACTTAGGTAAGTTTCCCGGCCTCCTTAGCTCAGTGGTAGAGCGTCGCTCTTGTAAAGCGAATGTCATCCGTTCAAATCGGATAGGGGGCTCCATAAATTCTTACGGATTAACAGAAACTTTTCCATCCTTGGGTTTAATCAGCTCCTGAACAATAGCGATTCCAACTAAAACGATCAATGCTCCAACCGGTTCGTACCAATGAAGCTTTTCTTTGAGCAAGATAACACCAGCAAGTGTTGAAACTACTGGGATTGAATAAGTGACAGTGGACATTGCAATAGCACCAGCACGCTTAACAATTACGAAGCCAATTACCAATGCAACACCAGTGCCAAGTACGCCTAATGCAGCAATTGCCAGCATGCCCGTTATTGGCCATGAGGTAATTTCATGTGGCGAGGCGATTGCAAAAACTGCACAGATAGTCGCACCTATTGTTAGTTGAGTTGCAACTGCACTAATCGGATCAAGATTAAGTGGCGTTATGTGCTTACGAGTCCAAATAGCAGAGAAGGCATAGCCGATAGTGCAAAGTGCACATGCGACGTAAGCGAACCAGTTAGATTGAAAGTTAACGTCCCAAATGCCAAGCAAAACAAGCAGACCCAAGAATCCCAAGAGTAAGCCGCCTACCCGAAATGGATTTAGCTTTTCCTCAGGCAACATAAGTACTGCCAAGATCGCAGTCCAAAGTGGCATAGTCGAATTCAAGAGTCCAGCAGCTATCGAGGAAATGTAATTAATTGACCAGGCAAAAATTGTGAATGGAATTACTTGTGCCATGACGGTAATCGCGGCTAAATGTTTTATGGCCGGGCCTTTGACAATGAATTTTCGCCGAGTCCCAATCACGATCACTATGAGGGCTAGCGCACCCAATGCCATTCGAGCGAAAGTTTGTTCGTACTGATCTAAGAAACTGCTAGCTACTTTGATGAAGAAAAAAGAGAATCCCCAAATTGTTGAGAGCACTAGCCAAAGTCCAAGCCAACTTTTGGTAGCAGAGGTTGAGGAAGTCACCTGCCAATCATGGCGCAGGCACTCTTACCACTCGTCATGACACCCCGAGATGGGGGGTGACAGTGTTTTCACCGGGTCAAGGTTTAGCATTAGTAACGTGAATGAAGTCGCGCGCGCCCTCTCTGCTGATAACTCTGGAGTACTGCCAGAACGGGATCAGCAGATCCTAGAATTCGAACGCCAGTGGTGGAAGTTTGCGGGAGCAAAAGAACAGGCAATTCGCGAACAATTCGATATGTCAGCGACGCGTTACTACCAAGTTTTGAACGCTCTAATTGATCAGCCTGAAGCTCTTGCGTTTGATCCGATGTTGGTTAAGCGACTCCAGCGTATGCGCGCTGCTCGTCAAAGAGCACGCTCTGCTCGTCGCCTGGGTATCGAACTTAAGAATTAGGTTTCTGCCATGGCTGGCCAACAAACCTTTAACCGAAGAGTCACAATCCCACTAGTAGTAATACTTGCCACGGTTGGTGGCTTGTTCTGGTTTGGTTCGCAGTTAATGAATATCGATACAGATCCGGTGGCTGATGAAGCCGTAGCCGAAGTAAGTGCATCGGCTGAGCCAACATTTCCAGTAACTGCTCCAAGTGGTGATGCCTCAACGGATCCAAATCTTGATGTCAATGGCAGACTTCCAGTAATTGTGCTTAATGGAACCGAAACCGCAGGACTTGCGAAATCTATGAGTGATGACTTGCATGATGCTGACTGGGTTATTGAAGAACTAGGGAATTGGTCTGGAGAGCCGTTGTTGGAGACAACAATTTTTTACCCACCTGAGGGCTTTAGCTCGGCTGAAGAACTAGCTACCCAAACGGGTGGGACTCCAGCAGAAGCGACCTCTGATATGAGCCAAACCGCGCTAACCATGGTAATTATTCAATAGCTTGTCGCTTAGTATCACAGTTTGATGCTAGAAATTGCTTTTTTCCAATGCCCTGATACAGTTTTTCCACGGACGCAGTAATGCATCCAAAAACTAAATACACCTCATCCAGAGGGGCAGAGGGAACGGCCCGTTGAAGCCCCGGCAACCACCGCAGAACCGTTAAGGCCTTGCGACCCGGTGCCAATTCCGACTAAAAACAGTTCGCTGTTTTTAGTACAGATGACGAAAGGCTTCCAGCTCAATGTCTGTAACACTCGAAAGAATCGATACTGCGCCGTTTGGTGCAGCAACTCACCTTGTCTGTCGTGCTTGCGGCGCTCATGCAAAACTTGGTGCCGACTATTCCTGTTGGGAATGTTTTGGTCCACTAGAAGTTGCATATGATTTTGGAACCGTAACTAGAGAACAGATCCAATCGGGTCCGTTCTCGTTGTGGCGTTATGCCCCACTTTTACCGGTTCCGGCAAACATTGCCGAGTCTCGCAACCTAGCTCCAGGCATGACTCGGCTACATCGCGCCGACAATTTGGCAAAGGCGCTGGGCATCACCGGAACACTTTGGGTTAAGGATGACAGTGGAAATCCAACTCACTCATTTAAAGATCGAGTGGTTGCAGTTGCGCAAAGTGCTGGTATCCAACTTGGCTTTAATACTTTGGCTTGTGCTTCAACAGGAAATCTGGCCCATGCCGTAGCTGCGGCTGCAGCCCGTGCGGGACAAAAGTCTGTTGTATTAGTTCCATCGAATTTGGAGCAACACAAGATTCAGGCAACAGCTGCGTACAACGGTCACGTGATTGGTATCGAAGGAAACTATGACGATGTGAATCGTCTGTGTGGCGAACTAATCGGCGAAGAAGTTTCCGCCAACTGGGGATTTGTGAATGTAAACCTTCGCCCGTATTACGCCGAAGGTTCCAAAACTGTTGGCTATGAAATTGCCGAACAACTTGGTTGGAGACTTCCAGACCAGGTTGTGATCCCAGTTGCATCTGGCGCATTGCTTACCAAGGTCGATAAAGGCTGGCGTGAATTCGTAGAACTTGGCTTGGTGGAAAACCGTCCATGGCGAGTTTTTGGCGCGCAAGCAACCGGATGTAATCCAGTGTCGACTGCTTGGGCTGACGGTAGCGAAGTAGTACGTCCGGTTAAGCCAGACACCATTGCAAAGTCATTAGCAATTGGAAATCCAGCTGATGGACCATATGCCCTAGATGCAGTGCGTAGAACTAATGGTGCGATTGGTGATGTTACCGATGCAGAAGTGATCGAAGGAATCCGACTGCTGGCCGAATGCGAAGGCATCTTTGGCGAGACTTCAGGCGGAGTAACAGTCGCGGTAACTCGCAAACTTCTTGCTCAAGGATTACTTGATCCAACAGCTGAGACCGTGATTGTTAACACTGGTGAAGGCTTGAAAACTCTTGATGCTGTAGCAACTGGAAATGGTTTCTCAGCAACAATTTCCCCAAATGTCGAATCCGTTGCAAAAGTTATTGAAGGTGCCTGATGAGTGTTACTGTCCGAATCCCAACAATCCTGCGGGCTTATGTGTCCGATCAATCAACCGTGGAAGTTGAACCAACTCCAGAGACCTTGCAAGGTGTCTTAGATGCTTTGGAAGCCATGGCACCTGGGATATTGCAACGCGTAATTTCTGATACGGGAGAATTGCGACGCTTCGTAAATGTTTATGTAAACGACGATGACGTCCGTTTCCTCGAGGGACTCAATACCCAAGCCGCTGCAGGAGTTACAGTTTCGATTGTTCCTGCCGTTGCAGGTGGCTAAAAGTTCACTATTCCGACAGGCAATGTGGATAAAAAACGATAGTTATGTGCGTTTTTGCTCAAAGTGGCGAATACCTTGTGCTTATGTGCCGTAGAGTTAATTTTGGTCGAAGGCAAGCATTTCGTTAGAGAGCAAGACTCGAAGACAAAGATTCGCGAGCACGATGCGAACTCTCACCTTGGTGGGCAGGGAGCAAGACCCGAAGCGGCAAACCGTCGCTTCGACCCATTAAGAAAAGAGATGCCATGTTAGGCACAGTCAAGTGGTTCAACCAGGAAAAGGGCTATGGCTTCGTAGAAGTTGATGGCACTGATCGCGATGTATTCCTTCATT
>JBIIMD010000124.1:0-2508 GCA_044232525.1 Candidatus Nanopelagicales bacterium
CAGCGAGTTGAGTTCGAAATCGGCGAAGGCCCAAAGGGTCCTCAGGCAGAGCACGTACGCCCGGTTTAAGACCAACACCTTATACAAAAGGACTCGAGATTTTCTCGGGTCCTTTTGTTATGTCCAGTTGTTATGTCTAGGTCGCCCCTTCCAGAATGGCTATACCGAAATAGGCTAGGGGCATGTCAGATCGCGATGAGTTACGCCAACAGATAATCGATAAAGCAGTTGTCCACGGAAAGGTAATTCTTTCTAGTGGCAAGGAAGCCGACTACTACGTCGACCTGCGACGAGTAACACTTGATTCTGCAGCCGCACCGATTATCGGTCGGGTCATGTTAGAGCTGACAAAAGATTTGCAATTTGATGCAGTTGGCGGACTAACACTAGGTGCAGATCCGGTTGCAACCGCAATGCTGCATGCTGCAGCAGCACAAGGTCGAAAGCTAGATGCCTTCGTAGTTCGTAAAGCCGAAAAGGCACATGGCCTACAACGACGAATTGAAGGCCCAGATGTTAAGGGTAAGCGGGTACTTGCTGTCGAAGACACCAGCACGACAGGTGGATCTGTGATGACTGCAGTAGAAGCTTTACGAGAAGCTGGTGCAGAAGTTGTTGCAGTTGCCGTCATTGTTGAACGTGCCGCACAGCCAACCATCGAAGCGGCAGGACTTAAGTATTTGTACGCTTACAACCTGCCAGATCTAGGACTTTGATTTATTCAACATATGACGAACAAATGCTAGGGCTGCTGGAATCAAAGTAAGAAGTACGAAGCCCATTAGTACGTATTCGATGTTGTCTTTAACAACTGGAATGTTTCCGAAGTAGTAACCAGCAAGAGTTAGCGTAACTGCCCATAAGATGCCACCGATTGTGCTGTAGATGGCGTAAACCCGGAAGTTCATTCGCGCCACGCCAGCAACACCAGTGATCACGGGGCGAACAACTGGAACGAAACGTCCTAATACGATTGCCGGTGCACCGTATTTTTCAAAAAAGTTTTGAGTTTTAACGACATACTCTTGTTTAAAAATTCGAGAATCTGGTTTAGCAAAAAGCTTTGGCCCAAACTTTGCGCCAGTCCAGTACCCCAGCAAATTTCCGGCAATGGCTGCTATGGACAAGAAAACTAGAGCCAACCAAACCGGGGTTGCGATAAAACCTGTAGCCAAAAATAACCCAACTACAAACAGCAGAGAATCACCAGGAAGCACTAACCCGATCAGCAACCCACATTCGATCACCAAAATTAGGCAAGCCACCAAAAGCGCAAACCCACCAAGTCCCTTTAGTAAACCTTCAGGATCCAAAAATCCTGCAGCCTGGATTGAGGTTGCGAATTCGAATGGGGTAGTTGCAATCACCATATGACTGTACCCGTGACACAATAAAGTCGTGGGTATCGGCAAGCCCAATCCACCACATTATTAACACCAGGAGTGTGCAAGATGCCAATCGCTAGCCCAGAGATTTATAACGAAATGCTTGATCGCGCCAAGGCTGGCGCATTTGCTTACCCAGCTATCAACTGCACTTCTTCGCAGACAATAGTTGCTGCCATTCAAGGTTTTGCTGAGGCCGAGAGTGATGGAATCGTGCAGGTTTCGTGGGGTGGCGCCGAGTATGCATCTGGACAGCGAGTCAAGGATATGATCATCGGTTCAGTGGCACTTGCTGAATTCGCTCATTCGGTTGCCAAGGGTTACGGCGTAAACATCGCACTCCACACAGACCACTGCCCAGCTGAAAAGCTCGAGGGCTTCATGCGTCCGCTAGTACAGATTTCTGCCGATCGCGTTAAGGCAGGTCAAGAACCACTTTTCCAATCACATATGTGGGATGGCTCTGCAGTTTCAATGAAAGAAAACTTAGCGGTAGCCGATGAAATGTTAGACAAGTGTGCAGCAGCTCGAACAATTCTCGAAATTGAAATTGGTGTAGTTGGTGGAGAAGAAGATGGCATTGAAGCATCACATGATGCCAAGTTATTCTCAACTCCAGAAGATGCGTTAGCTATGGCTGACCGTCTGGGCCTTGGTGAGCGCGGTCGTTACTTAGTAGCGGCAACTTTTGGAAACGTGCATGGCGTCTATAAGCCAGGCAACGTTGTATTGACCCCAGGCATCTTGAAAGAACTTCAAGATGCGGTGCAGGCAAAGTACAACACCAAGGACAAGCCACTTGATTTAGTTTTTCATGGTGGATCTGGGTCGCTGCTTTCGGAAATCCGCGAATCACTTGATTATGGTGTAATCAAAATGAATATTGATACTGATACCCAGTACGCATTTACTCGTCCAGTTGCAGATCACATCTTCAAAAACTACGACGGCATCTTAAAGATTGATGGCGAAGTTGGAAACAAAAAGATTTACGATCCACGTGCATTTGGCAAGTTAGCTGAAGCTGGAATGGCGGCTCGCGTTGTTAAGGCTTGCGAAGATCTTCGCGCAACCGGAACACGTATCAAGTAATGACAATCGGACAAGATCTACTCGATGGCCC
>JBIIMD010000004.1:0-27997 GCA_044232525.1 Candidatus Nanopelagicales bacterium
TTGTCCAAGTCCAAAAAGAATCGCATTCTTTGTGTTGAGGTCAACTTCGCTCTTTGTGTGTTTTGCAAACCGATCTGCCAATCCCAGCAGAATTCCCATAACAATTAACGAGCCTGCAACCAACCACAGATTTCTTGCGGTTGTCTCGATTGATGACTTAAACGCTAGACCTGCCACTCCGATCGGAATGGTGCCAATGATTACATACCAACCCATCTTGGCGTCGGGATTGGACCGTTGCTCAACCCTTGTCAGACTTGAAAACCAAGCTCTCAAAATCCGCGCGATGTCGTTTCTGAAATAGATAACAACTGCTAGTTCAGTGCCTACCTGGGTAACAGCCGTGAATGCAGCACCCGGATCTGGCCAGCCCAACAATCTTGAAACCACCAAGGTATGAGCTGTTGAAGAAACCGGAAGAAACTCAGTGAGCCCTTGGGAAATTCCTAGGGTGATTGCTTGGAGCCACGACAACTGCTCGTCCACAAAATCTCCTACAACAAAATCAAAGACACACACGAGTCTTTAAAACCAATCTATGAAACAAACGCTAGCGTGAACCTATGGAACTACGGTCTTTGGGTAACAGTGGGCTCCTGGTGTCGCAGTATTCATTGGGCACAATGACTTGGGGTCGAGATACCGATATCCATGAAGCGCGAGACCAGTTCAACTTGTACTACGAGTCCGGCGGTCGCTTTGTTGACACTGCTGATGTTTATAGCGATGGCGTTTCAGAAGAGATTGTTGGTGAGTTCTGCAGAGAGCAGCCAGATGTCCTGATCTCGAGTAAAGCGGGCAGCGTCCGAACTAATCGACGTCGCGATGCGAGTAGAAATCACCTACTTAATGCATTGGATGCTTCGTTGCGAAGACTTCGTCGTACTCATCTTGATGTTTGGCATATTCATGCCTGGGATCCATACACGCCAATCGAGGAAACTCTCAGCGCAGCGGAGTACGCAATTGATTCTGGCAAAGTTCGCTACCTTGGTGTTTCTAATTACTCTGGATGGCAACTGACCAGCGCCGCACTTGGTTCTAACTATCCGGTAATTAGTGCCCAAATGGAATACTCTTTGCTGCAACGAGGTATCGAGCGCGAAGTTGTTCCAGCTGCCTTGGATCTTGGTGTGGGAATTATGGCCTGGTCTCCCCTAGGTCGCGGCGTGCTGACCGGAAAGTATCGGCATGGCACACCAGCAGATTCACGTGCAGCCACATCGCACTTTGCGGCATTTATTACGCCTTACTTGAACGATCGGTCGCGAGCGATTGTGGATGCAGTTTGCACGGCTGGCGAAGGATTGGGGCTTACACCAATTGATGTTGCACTGGCTTGGATACGTGCTCGCCCGCAAGTCGCCAGTGCAGTTATTGGTGCCAGAACTGCTGCCCAGTTGCGCGTAGTTCTCAATTCAGTGAATGCACAATTGCCTCCAGAGATTCATGAAGCACTGGATGAGGTATCTGCTATTGAACGTGGTTACCCAGATTTTGGTTGGAATCAATGAGCGCAGTCTGGGAGTTTCGTGAGATCAACTTTCATCGCGGCACAAAACGTTCTGATGTTAAGGCCTACTTAACTTCAATGGCAGAAGTTGAACGCTGGGAACTAGAACGAGTTCGCGTCTACCAAGATGGCAGCCGATACGTTCGGCTACGTCGCAAGATTTACCACCTACAACGAACCGCGTAATCAAATTTAGAGACTGCGTACGAATCGATCCATTACGCGAGCACCAAACTCTAATCCTGTAGTTGGAACTCGTTCGTCAACTCCGTGAAACATTGCACTGAAATCCAATTCCGGTGGCAGCAATAATGGCAAAAACCCATAACACGTAATACCAAGTGTGCTGAAGGCCTTCGCATCCGTGCCGCCACTAACGGTGTATGGGACAGGTGTACCAAATGGATCCTCAGCGCGTATCGCAGCGCCCATCGCATCAATGAGTGGACCTTCAAATGGTGCCTCAAGTGCAATGCCGTTAACAACATCTTCCAGAACGACACCTGGTGGGAGCAGATTTTCTATGTCTTTGATCAGATCATCTTCATAGCCCGGCAAGAATCTGCCATCAATCATCGCTTCAGCCGCGCCCGGAATCACGTTGTGCTTGTAACCAGCATTGAGCATTGTCGGATTGGCGGTATTCGAAAGCGTGGCGCCAATGATTCGAGCAATTGGGCCTAGTTGAGCAAGCAACTCTTCTGGATCATCAGCACTTAGCTCCATGCCTAGTGCATCTGAAACTGCCTTTATGAAATCTCTAACTGTAGGAGTGAGTGCAAGATCGAACTTATGATTCCCTACGGCAGCTACGGCCTCCGCCAATTTTGTAACGGCATTGTCATTGTTAATAAATGAACCATGGCCGGCTGTTCCTTCCGCCTTAAGTTTCATCCAGCGAATGCCCTTTTCGGCAGTCTGCACTAAATAAAGTCGGACATCGTCTCGCAGAGTTAGTGAGAACCCACCGACTTCGCCTACTGCTTGAGTAACTCCACGATACAAATCTGGACGATTCTCAACTAGCCAACCTGAGCCATGCTCACTACCTGCCTCTTCATCTGGCAACCAATCAAAAACAATGGTTCGATCTGGTTGTACCCCATTGCGCGCCCAGGAGCGCGCCATGGCGAGAATCATGCCGTCGCCATCCTTCATATCAACTGCGCCACGACCCCAAATCATTCCGTCATGAACTTCAGCAGCAAATGGATGGTAGGTCCAGTCTTTAGCCTCAGCCGGAACCACATCCAGGTGACCATGAATCAACAGGGCCGGCTTACTTGGATCCTTGCCTTCGATTCGAGCATTAACGCCTTGGCGTTTTCCGCTTGTGGTCTCGTAACGTTCGCAGTCAATTCCAACTTCTTTTAGTTTGGCTTCTACATACTCGGCAGCTAACGCCTCACCTGGACCACTGCCATCGCCATAATTTGAAGTATCAATCTTGATTAAATCGCGAACTATCTCGACAACTTCGGAATCTACATCTGCAAGCGGCTCAATTGACATACCCATAGTCTGGCGCATGTTGTTAGTAATGTCCTGCACCCATTGCGCCATTTGAGCCAAATACGGATAAGCAGGTATTCTTACGAGGCTGGCATCCAGCACACCAGTCCGAGTGGCGGAATAGGCAGACGCGCTAGCTTGAGGTGCTAGTCCCTTCACGGGGATGGGGGTTCAAGTCCCCCCTCGGACACAGAATCTGCGATTCGGCGCAGCAATGGATTGAGGTGGCCATGGCGATTCCCAAAGTCATTCTCTTCTATGGCTTCACGCCAGTAGCAGATCCTGAGGCGCTTCGGTTATGGCAATACGATCTATGTGAGTTGCTCGATCTAACCGGTCGGATCATAATTTCCGAGCATGGTATCAATGGCACTTTAGGTGGCGACATATCTGCGCTTAAACGCTACATTCGCAAAACCAAGGCTTACCCAGGCTTTAAGAAGATTGACTTTAAGTGGTCCGAAGGCACTGGTAAGGACTTTCCCAAGTTAACCGTCCGAGTTAGAGATGAAGTTGTCTCATTCGGTGCTCCTAATGAACTCAAAGTTGATGAGAATGGAATCATCGGAGGCGGAAAGCACTTGTCTCCTTCCGAGGTTCATGAATTGGTTGAATCTCGTGGCGACGATGTCGTGTTCTTCGACGGTCGAAACGCCTATGAAGCCAGAGTAGGCAAGTTTCGCAACGCAATAGTTCCAGATGTGGAAACAACAAGAGACTTTGTTGCTGAATTTGAAAGCGGTAAGTACGACCACCTAAAGGACAAGCCAATCGTCACATATTGCACAGGTGGGATTCGCTGTGAGGTCTTATCGGCAGTCATGAAGAGTCGTGGCTTCGAAGAGGTTTATCAAATTGAAGGTGGAATCGTTCGTTATGGAGAACAGTACGGTGACGATGGCCTATGGGATGGATCGCTATATATTTTTGACAATCGAATGAGCATGGATTTCTCGGATCACACCAAAATTCTTAGCACATGTGATGACTGCGGCGAACCGACTAAGGATTTTTACAATCGACACGAGTCACAGGGACGAACACTTGCACTACTCTGTAAATGCTGTGCCAAAAAAACAGGTGCCACAAAACCAAACACCAGCGAAGACGATTTAGTCGGCTAATTACCCAACTGATGCGATTACATCAATCTCCAGCAACAAACCCGGAATAGCTAGCGCTGTAACTTCTACAGTTGTGTCTGCCGGATAAGGCTTAGCGAAGTACTTCTCTCGACATTCAACGATCGTTGGGAAGTTACTAGCGTCTGTCAGGTAGATGTTGACCTTGAAGACTTTGGACAAATCGCTGCCCGCTTTTGCAAGCACAGTCTTCAAATTCGCAAAAACTTGATGAGCCTGGGCTGCGAAATCCCCTTCGCCAACAATTGCCCCATCTGCGCCTAATGCTGCTTGGCCTGAAACGTAAACGATGCCATTGTGGATTGTTGCCTGTGAATAGTGGAATGGGGCATCCCATGAATAGGGACTATCAACTCCGGTGTAACTCATCGAACCTCCAAAAGAATTTAGTCAAGATTCCCACGACTTTCCGGAAAAGTCAGGCGTTTAACAAATTCTTATGCAGTCTCGCTGGCAGGACCAGTTTGTTCAAGGGCACGCAGGTTAGCGATCCGCTCCTCGATTGCAGGATGGGTGGCAAATAATTTGGACGTCATCTTGTTATCCAATGGTGACTCGATCCATAGATGCGCAACTGCGTTTGATTTTTGATGCACAACCGTGCTGTCCGCAGACAAGGTTTCTAAAGCGCGGCGAAGGCCAGTTGGATTTCTTGTGAAAGCAACAGCGGTGGCATCAGCCAATGACTCGCGCTTTCGGGATATCGCTGCCTTAAGTAGAACGGCCGCAACAGGAGCCAGGATTGCAGCCACTAGTGCAGCAATCAGGACAAGTGGGTTAGCTCCACCATTGCTTTCGCGGCGACCGCCACCAAAGAGGCTGATACGCAGCAAGAAGTCACTCATCAAAGCAATCGCGCCAGCAGTAGTTGCTGCAACAGCAGATACTAAAGTGTCCCGATTGGCCACGTGTGCTAGTTCATGCGCTGCTACACCTTGCAGTTGTTCGCGGTCCATAACCCGAAGAATTCCGGTAGTAAAAGCTATAACAGCGTGCTCTGGATCTCTTCCCGTCGCAAATGCATTAGGGGCATCATCTTCAACTATTGCTACCTTAGGCATAGGCAAACCGGATGCGATAGTAATCTCATGTACCAAGTTAAATAGCTGCGGAGCCGTATCGTGATCAATAACTTTGGCGCCAGTCATACTTAAGACGATCTTGTCTGAGTTATAGAACGAACCCCAGACACTTATCAAGGAAATGCCAACGGCAATTGGAATGATCCCAACGCTGGTATATCCGAGGTAAAGCGCAAACGCGTAAATCACAAATGCAGTAAGACTGCCCATCACGCCAAGCAACAAAAAAGTTTTGCGTCTGTTGCTCTGCTGTTGCACTCTGAAATTAGACAAGTTAACCCTTGGTTACCAAAAACGGATACTTGGTATTAGTTGAAGGAAACGTTTGGAACTTCACGCTTGCCTGGATCGTCCACAACGTAGAAGTCACGTTCATCGACCTTGGCTACTGGCGCAAAGAATTTCCCAGGAATCGAAACAATTGATTCGTTAAGTGCACGAACTGTGTCGTTGTAGTACTGACGCGCAAATCCAACCTTGTTTTCAGTTCCTGACAGTTCCTCTTGGAGTGAGAGGAAGTTTGCAGATGCCTGTAAATCTGGATAATCCTCAGCAACTGCCAATAGGCCGCGTAGGGCTTGCGTTAACATACCGTCGGCCTCTGCTACTGCAGCAACTCCTTGCGCAGCTGTGGCCTGAGCTCGAGCTTGAACTACTTTCTCAAAAGTTTCTTTTTCATGGGCGGCGTATCCCTTTACCGTCTCTACCAAGTTAGGGATCAAGTCACCTCTGCGCTGGAGCTGAACCTCAATCTGGGCAAAGCCTTCGTCGACAGCAACATTGAGTCGAACTAACTTGTTGTATTGAATAACGCCAATAACTACTAGGAGTGCAACGACGCCAAGAATTACATATAAAACAGTCATGCATTTAGATTACCCTTACAAAAACCTATTCAAACCTTGCAAAACGGACTTATTGCCAAAAAGAAAATATGCAGCCCTCAAACCAGGCTGGCTCGATGCTCCTCATCATGAGTCAAAATCTGGATGATGAGCCCCGCAACGTCTATGCGCCCGAAAGCTTCGTGCTCAGCGGTAGCCAACCATTGCTCTGAGGTTAACTCTTTCACCACTGAAAGCAGATGAGTGCGCACTGACATTGCCAACGCGGATGCCTCTGAAATGGACATGTCCTTAAACCGCTCATACGTGGCAGAAGCGTCTGGTTCCCACCAGTCAAAACTGGGTGGCTCATCCCCTGCTGCTTGCGCTGAGCACATTTGAGCAATTCTCGGCATCCAAACTTGTTCATCAACTTGCGAAACGTGTCCCAGTACGACTTGCGCAGGCCATTCACCAGGAATAACTAAGTGACTGTGCTTTTCTTGGGCAGCTTGAGCCGACTGAATCATGCGATCAATCGACATAACCAGTTCAACCATGAGTACTGCGGGTGGATTCGGCACAATCCAAGTCTGCCCTATCACCATGGAAAAATACTAGTTAGGCAACTTAGTTTCCAGACATTCTGGCTTACTTAGTATCGCCAGAAAAACTTCCTTCTCGGATTCCGTTACATACAGATTCCACTTAGCCTTAACTGCAACTTGCGTAGCTATGAAGTTGCATCTACCTGGTTTAAATGGTGGCAGCCAAGACGCCGCATTTGAATCGCTCTTCTGCTGATTCAACGAGGCAATCGTTACTCGCAGATTCAATGGATCATTTGCAAACTCAACGCGTATGTCATCACTCCACTGATCGGCTCCCATCTGCCAAGCATTCTTGAGCGATACCACATGATCAATTTGCGCCCCACTAGGAGCTTCGTCGAAGGTGTAGCTCTCATTTGAATACGGATCCGTCCAAGTGCCACCTATTACCTTGCAGTCCCCGGTGCCTACTTTGAAAATTGTGGTGGTGAAGTCTCGTTGCAGTATGTCATTACGCGTATCACAACCGTTTCGATCAACATCTCGCCAGGCAGTGCCGAAAGCATCTCTACTGTAGTCAGTATCAGCTGCTCTGCCTCTAACTTGTAAACCTTGTGCGACTAAAAGAGTTGGTGACGAACTGGCCGCGTCGCTTGATGCTGAAACCTCTGGTAATGGGACTGTTGGACCATCAGTTGGCGTCAATTGAGTTGTAGGTGTCGGAACAACTTGAGTTGGAGTTGCAGTCGCAACGGAATTAGTGGGTACAGGCTCTTGATCGGATTGGTTGTCGCACGAGCTAAACAGCCAAGCAACTACCAAGAGTGCGATTACTGGGTACGACTTCTTCACCAGATAATCTCCGTTTTACTATTGGCTGCCAGAATTGAATTCACCTTTGTGAATGGCTTTGACCCAATAAATCCTCGATTGGCACTTAGTGGACTTGGATGCGCTGAAAGCACAATTGATTCAGATGCAAACAGACTCGCGAAACGTTTTGCATGGTTACCAAACAACAGACCTACGACTTTGGGATTCACGTGCACTACATGCTCAATGATGGCTCGCACTATTGGTTCCCAAGGCCACTGCGCATGCGCAGCCCGCACACCCGAGATAGTTGTTAGCGAAGTGTTTAATGGTAAAACTCCCTGCCCAATCCACCCAACGAGTGAAGCATCAGTTGTCGATGCGTTGCCGGTATCTGTTTCTACTTCCTTAATCATGTTGCGCAACGAACCTGGTAATGGACAAGTTTCCGCAGGAACTGCGAAAGCCAGTCCCGTTGCATGACCGGGCGTTGGGTAAGGGTCTTGCCCGAGCAAAACAACCGACACATCGTTAGGGGGCATTGCTAAGGCAACGAACAACTTATCTATTGCAGGAACAACATCAAAACCTAACTCCAAGGTCTGAGTTAGCAACACTTCAATTTGATCTAGTTGCGGTCCAATACTTGAAAGTCCTTCCTGCCAAGGGGCAGGAATCGAGTTCCATAAGTTAACCTTCATTCGCTAGACCAGGCTTGGAACCCATTCACCAGCTTGTGCCACTAGCGAGCGCAAAGTTTCAACTCCGGCAGGTTCCAGTTCGGCAAGTGGGCCACGAGTTGATGAGCAAGGAACACCAAGAATGCCCATCAAGGCCTTGGTTTTGGCAATGTATCTTCCGGATTCGATGTGCTCAAGTAATGGCAGCACTGCTGCATGGGCTGTTGCACGGGTGTCAGGGTCAAGGATTCCAAAGTGAGCCTTCGGTAACGCGTTCGCCATGCCACCAATCCAACTTGTTGCACCGGCATTAAAGAATGAAGGGCTATCAGCATCTGCGCCACAAACGATCTCAATGCGTCCGGCATAGCGCTGATTCAGCATTGGGATTCGATCTAAGTCACCCGATGCCTCTTTGATTCCAACCACGAAGGGATTGTCAGCTAGCAAATCCAAAGTCGCTTGATCAAACGGCACACCAGTACGCGCTGGGTAGTCGTAAAGAACAGTTGGCAACTTGGCCGCCGCTATAACGACAGTTACATGGTTGGCTAGTTCTGTTGGTGTGGGCAGGACGTACGCAGGTGCAGCCACCATCAGACCATCGCACTTGAGTTCAAGGGCGAGCTGAGCTTGTTTGATAGCTTCCTTGGTCGACATTCCACCAACACCAGCAAGGACTGGAACTCGTCCGTGAACTTGTTTAATGATTGTGTCGATTACCGTCTGGCGCTCTTCAAAATTTAAAGCATAAGCTTCACCAGTTGTACCGGCTGCGACGATTCCCGAAATGCCGTTAGCAATCATCACTTCGGTGATGTGTGCAATTGACTTGGTGTCTACAACGCCATTGTTATCAAATGGGGTAACTAACGGAACGTGAACGCCGCTGAGATCCATGCTCTCTCCTTGCTTGAAGCCTTAGTCTTGTACTCTGAATTGTGCAGTCTCCAATCTATCCGCAACCGGACCCAGTTTCGGAGCACCCTCACATTAGGACTTTCCATGCCCGCCACGGGCGCATGTCTGCGAGCAGAGCGCAATCACTTAGCCAGCTATTGCCAAAGTTCGAAATATCCAACTTAGAGCGACCAATTGATCTAGTAACAGTGCTTAACAGAGAATTCATCGTCGTTGACTTTGGCTCTGGGATGGGTCTACATACCCTTGAGCTTGCGAGGTCAAACACCGCAGTTGGGGTCCTAGCAATTGATGTTCACACAGTTGGGCTTATTGCGGTTGCAGACTTGGCGACTGAACAAAAGTTAACAAACATTCGCACTCATCACGGCGATGGTATTGATGTATTCAAAGGTTGGTTACAACCTGAATCTGTGGATGAAATTCATGTGCTGTTTCCAGACCCTTGGCCTAAGGTAAGACATCACAAACGACGTCTAATCACCCGCTATTTTCTGGATTTGGTATTTCAAATATTGAAACCTGGGGGCCGCTTGGTGTTCGTGTCCGATGATGAATCATATTTTGCGTCAACTACGTTAATGATTTCGGATTGTGCAAAGTTCGAAGTAACTCTCGAAGACTGGGAAGTGCCGTTAACGACTTACCATCAAAGAGCAATCCGCCTTGGACACAAAATTTCACAACTAAGCGCCCGAAAAATCTAAGGTCTTGCTAGCACACTTTCGATTGCGTGCAGGATGTCACTCCAGTTGGCAGCAAAACCAGGATGTAAATCCAATTCAGAAACTCTCGATAACTCAATCCACTCAGCCAACTCTGCCTCTTCGTTGACTTGGTATCGGATCTCCCTTGAGGTAATTGCGAACACCGTGTGGTAGCTCCAGTCATCATGATCAGCCCAGATGTTGTCATGAACAACCTCAACTAGTTCGGGCTGAATTGCCAGTTCTTCCGACATCTCGCGCAAGGCTGATTCGATAGGAGTCTCGTGGGAATCTCGCGCTCCACCCGGAATCCCCCAAACTCTTCCGCCATGTGTCCATTCAGCACGAAGTTGCATAAGTATCGATCGACTATGCGGATCAATTAGAACAACACCTGCCGCGCCATATTTACCCCAATGACGGGAACCGCACTGACAATCAACCCAGCCGTCACCGTCACGTTCTGCCATGAGAAATTGAAACCTTAAGAAAGTACGCCGGCGTGAGCCAGGGCTAATTGAACCAATAAATCTTGACCACCAGTCATCTCGGCTCGCACGTTTTGCGAAATAGCTTCTGCCGGTGTCAACCAAACTAGGTCGAGCGCATCTTGACTTGGAGCGCAGTCTCCCTTTACTGGTACTACGTATACCAACGAAACGGCGTGTTGCCGTGGATCATGAAAACCCGATACATCTGGATCAGGGAAATATTCTGCAACCGTGAATGGCGCTGGGTTGGTTGGAATTTGCGGCAGCGCCACACCACCGAGGTCTTTTTCGATGTGTCGCAACAATGCATCTCTAATTCGCTCACCATAAAGGACTCGACCGGAGATCACTGCTCGGCTGATCGATCCATCTGGTCGGCCACGAAGCAATAGCCCGATCTTTACCACACGACCCGCATCATCAACCCGCACTGGGATGGCATCGACATACACGATTGGCAATCGCTCACGAATCTGTTCTAGATCCTCGGCAGTCAACCAAGCGGATTGAACATCAGTTATGTCGGTCACGCTTTTATTATGTCAACGCTGACGAATTATTGCTTGGTAATCCCAATTACCCTCTGGCCCTGCGCCCACGGCTTGGTCGCCTGCCCTGGGCATGCCATCTTTCATCGCCATATTCAACATCCAGTGCCATCCCAAACGCCTCAGACATTGGTGAACTCGCGATGACGGATTGCACTTCGCCCCGGGCTGAAACTTGACCCGATTTCAATAACAAGGCATGCGTAAAGTTGGGTGGAATTTCTTCAACGTGATGAGTGACCAGAACTAGACCCGGAGAATTTTCATCGCCAGCCAATTGTGCTAACCGAGCAACCAAATCTTCCCGGCCACCTACGTCCAAGCCAGCAGCTGGCTCATCCAAGATCAACAATTCAGGATCGCACATAAGAGCTCTAGCTATCTGAACTCGCTTGCGTTCGCCCTCGGAAAGATTTCCAATCCTTCTAGATGCAAAGTTAGTCAATCCCCAGTCGGCCATAAGCTCGTGCGCACGGTCTCGATCAACTTGGTCGTAACGTTCGCGCCAACGGCCAGAAATTCCATATGCAGAGGTGAGAATGCTGTCGAGAACTGTTTCTTCTTGCGGTAGTAGCGCTGCTACGGCTGCACTTGATATGCCGACTAAAGTTCGTAGTTCACGCACATCAGTTCTGCCGAGTTCGTATCCAAGAATTTTGGCTTCACCTGAAGTTGGATGCATGAAACCAGAACAGATCTGCATTAGTGACGTTTTACCAGCACCGTTGGAACCCATGATTACCCAGCGCTCACCGGCAAGCACTTGCCAGGATACGTTGCTGAGGATTTCATTTGACCCACGTCGAACTGTGACATCTTGTAGGTCCAGAATCTCCAACACACGAGTAATCTACCTCTAGGGCACAACCCAGAATCTCTTAAGGTATCCAGATGTCAAATGATTACACCTTCCCCCCTGCCGTTGTGCTGGGGTTATGGCTGAATGCGGCTCGATCTGGCGCAGTTTCGCCCACCGATGCCGCCAATGCCATCGAATCAATAACGCAACAGATTGATCTTGAATCTGGAGATCATCTCTCAGAAGTGGAGGGTTCCACTTGGTTGGGATTGGTGGAAGTTGTTCAAAGTACGTCTGAGCCAGTAGCAATTGCGTTACCAGTAGACGGCGATCCAGCTGGCATCCCAGCACACATATTGGCCAGGATCTTGCGAGGTTCTGGAGTTGTTGCAATTGGTTCCAATCTGCTTTTGTGTCAACAATCTAATGAGACCTGGGTGTTACTCACTGAACCCCACAAGGTCATTCACTATGACTTGAGCCAAACGCTCCGAAGTCTGACAGATCAAATTACTATTGCAACGAAACTACTTTCAACCAGTGATTTAATTGGTGATGAATCTGAGATTCGTAATGCACTTGAGTCCTTTCGTACCTTACATTTGCCACCAAGTTTGAAGAAGCGAAGTGCGGACGCCTTGGAACTTGCTGCCCGAATCAACATCATTGCCAGCGGAGCAATCAGAAGTGCTAACGCACTTCATAGCCCAAGTATTGATCGACAAAGAGTAATAGTTCTTCAAAACCTGATTACCGGAAGTCGAGCCGTCATGCAATCGGTCATTTCTTTCAAGTAACCAGACCTTGATCAATAGACTTAGGTTATGAACGAGTTTTTGGTATTGACTGTTAGTGGTGTGGATCGATCAGGCACTACTGCAGGAGTTACTCGAATCCTTAGCAACTACCCATTGGTAATCACACAGCTCCAACAAATTGTCTTGCAAGGTGAACTTGTTCTGGGTTTGACACTCAAGAAGCTATCAATTGTTGACAATGCTCAGGTACAGAAGGACGTCGAGTCGTTTGTTAATCCGAGAGGTATGACAGTTCGGGTTACTACGACTAATGAAGGTCAGGCCACCCCAGAACTGCAACTTTTGGTAACCGTGCTTGGTGATCCTTTAACACCAACTGCGGTTGCTGCAATAACTGGAACTATCGCTAGTCATGATGCAAACATAGATCGAATTCGCCAAGTTGCAGAGTATCCCGTCACAGCAATCGAGTTCGAAGTTTCTGGAGCTGCTCAAGAGAATCTGCGTTCTGCCCTGGCAGATGTGGCTCGCGCTAATTCGATTGACATTGCGGTGCAACGTGCTTCGCTGGATCGTAGAGGTGTGCATTTAGTTGTCCTAGATGTTGACTCCACATTGATAAAGCAAGAAGTCATCGACATTTTGGCTCGTTTTGCAGGCGTTGAAAAGCAAGTTTCAGATATTACTCACCGCGCGATGAACGGTGAGTTGGATTTTGCGGAATCGCTGGAACAACGAGTTTCGTTGCTGGCTGGACTTCCGGTTTCAGTGTTGGCTGAAGCTAGATCTGAAATTCAGTTCACTCCAGGCGCTGCTACATTGTGTCGCACATTGCATCGACTTGGATTCCATGTCGCACTAGTCAGTGGTGGGTTCTCTGAGATTGTAACCCCATTAGCAGCAGAGCTTGGAGTCGTTAACGTACGTGCTAACCATCTTGAAGTGGTGGATGGGCTGCTTACCGGAAGATTAAGTGGTGAAATTGTCGATCGAAGCGGAAAGGCTCAAGCGCTGCAAGATTTTGCGAAACAATTTGGTGTGCCAATGTCTAGAACAATTGCTGTTGGTGATGGCGCTAACGATCTAGACATGCTTAATGCTGCAGCGCTTGGAATTGCATTTAATGCCAAACCATTTGTTAGAGATCGCGCAGATTCGGCATTAACATCACCATACTTAGACACAATTCTTTACTTAATGGGTATTAACCGAGCTGAGATTGAGCAGGCAGATAGCAAAGACACTGCGAGTTAGACCTTACGGTCCACCTTGACTGTGAACGCCACCATCTACGTGGATGATTTCTCCGGTTGTAGCAGGGAACCAGTCAGAGAACATCGCAATACAGGCTTTGGCGGTTGGAACTGGGTCTGAGGTATCCCAACCGATCGGAGCCCGGCGTTGCCACATTGGTCCGAATTCATCGAAACCAGGAATGCCTTTGGCTGCAGTTGTGTACAGCGGTCCAGCAGCAATCAAGTTAACTCGAACGTTCTTTGGACCAAGATCTCTGGCCAAGTATCGACAAGTAGATTCTAGTGCAGCTTTTGATACACCCATCCAGTCATAGAACGGCCAAGTGACGGTTGCATCAAAATCAAGTCCGAGTAACTGCCCACCGCGCTCTTGCATGAGCGGCAAAGTTGCCATACCAAGTGATTTAAGCGAGAAGGCTGAAATTTCGAGGGCAACCTTTACGTCGTCCCACTCGGTATTTAAAAAGTTTCCGCCAAGCGCTGCTTCTGGCGCAAACGCAATTGAGTGCAACACGCCATCCAAGTATGGAACATGTTCCAAAACCGCTGAAGCTAGGTTGTCAAGGTCATCTTTGTTGGTTACATCAAGCTGAACTATTGGTACTTCGTTTGGTAACCGACCAGCAATTCTCTTGGTTAAACCGGCAGCTCGTCCAAAAGAAGTAAGAACAACATTTGCGCCTTGTTCTTGCGCTAATCGAGCTACGTGAAAAGCGATAGATGAATCAGTCAGGACACCAGTTATCAGTAAATTCTTGCCTTCGAGGATTCCCATAGTGTTTCAGTGTCCCATGCCTAAGCCGCCATCAACGGGAATGACAGAGCCCGTAATGTATGTTGCCTGCGCAGATGCCAAGAAAGCAACCGCATCTGCCACTTCGGCTGCAGTGCCGTAACGTCCAAGTGGAATGTTGTTCACAATTTGGTTTTTGCGCTCTTCGGAGAGCACTGCAGTCATGTCGGTGTCTATAAAGCCAGGTGCTACCACGTTAATAGTGACTCCACGAGAGCCAATTTCTCGAGCTAATGACCTTGCGGCGCCGACTAGACCAGACTTTGAGGCAGCATAGTTAACTTGCCCAGCAGAACCCATAAGTGCAACCACACTCGAAACGAAGATAACTCTTCCGCTCCGGGCCTGGGTCATCTGACGCGCTGCCCGCCTAGCAACTCTTAGTGCTCCAAACAGATTGGTGTTAATAACATCTTCGATATCTTCGTCAGTCATCCGAACCAGTAATTTGTCCTTGGTGATACCCGCGTTTGCAATAGCAACTTCTACTGGGCCAAACTTTTCCTCAATGGTTGTGAAGGCTGATTCAACGCTTTCGGTGCTAGTTACATCACACTGAACCACATTGAGTCCCGCTATCGGTTCACCACTACGGCTAGTGATAACGACAACGTCTCCCTCAGCTTCAAATCTGCGAGCAATGGATAGCCCGATACCACGATTTCCACCCGTAACCAACACAACTCTTGACATGACTCAAGGCTACCGCTTGAGCTCAGAATCTATGGCTAGGGTTAAGGAACCTAGAAAGACACTAAAAATGATACAAATTCCTAACACTCCTGCTGTCGAGTTATTGGCCTCAGCCTCATTGGAGGCCGCTGCCAGCAAAGGTGCATCAGTTGCACAATTTCGACTAGCAAAGCACGATATGCGCGGCGTCTCCCTGCGAGATGGAGATGTGGAAAACATTGGGTCAGAGTCAAATGTTGCACTCAGTGTTCGAGTTGTACATTCGGGTGCCTGGGGGTTCGCGGCTACTACTGAACTGACCATCCAAGGAGCGGTTGACGCTGCAATGCGGGCCATTGCATTGGCCAAGATCAGCTCACAAGTAGCTGCCGATGAAGTTGTTTTGGCTAGCGAGCCAGTTCATGGGAAAAGATCTTGGGTTTTGCCGGTTGAAATAGATGCCTTCACTAAATCTGACTCAGAAATTATCGATTTTCTACAGGGCTGGAATCGAAAGGTTTCTGGATCCTCAATAGTTAGCCACATTGAAAGCAACATTGGAATGGGTCGAGACGAAACCTTTTACGCAGATTTGGTAGGAAACGAAATTTACCAACAACGTGATCGAATTTCTGCGGCATTGACCGCTATTCATGTAAGCGATTCTGGTTTTGAAGACATGCGAACTTGTGCCCCGCCAGCAGGTAGAGGCTGGGAATACTTAACGGGCACTGGTTGGGATTGGGAATCAGAGATCGACCGAATCCCAGAATATTTGGATGAGAAGGTCAAGTCGCCTTCAGTTAAACCTGGCGCTTGGGACTTAGTTATCGACCCCACTAACTTATGGTTAACCATTCATGAGTCAATTGGTCACGCAACGGAACTTGATAGAGCTTTGGGTTACGAGGCGAACTACGCCGGTACTTCATTCGCCACTATTGATAAGTTGGGCACCTTCAAGTACGGCTCCCCGATAATGAATGTCAGAGGTGACCGGACTTCTGATCATGGGCTTTCAACCGTTGGCTATGACGATGAAGGTGTTGCCGCCCAGGAATGGGACTTGATTAGGGATGGAATCCTAGTTGGCTATCAGACCGACAGGTCAATAGCTAGCAAGATCGGAATGGATAGATCAAACGGTTGTGCGTTCGCAGACTCTGCCTTACATTCGCCAATTCAACGCATGCCAAATGTCTCGCTTCAGCCAGGCAGTGAGGACTTGACCACTGAAGATTTGATTTCAAATGTTGAGTCTGGAATCTACATAGTTGGTGACAAGTCTTGGTCTATCGACATGCAGAGATTTAACTTTCAATTCACTGGTCAGCGCTTCCATGAGATCAAGAATGGCGAGATTGTTGGTCAGCTTAAAGATGTTGCTTATCAATCTAAGACGCCAGATTTCTGGGCATCAATGAGACAACTCGGTGGGACAAGCACCTATCTACTTGGTGGCGCACTTAATTGTGGTAAAGGTCAACCCGGACAAGTGGCCTCAGTTAGTCATGGTTGCCCTAGTGCAACTTTTACTCAAGTCAACGTACTTAATACCAGGGATGAGAGTGCCAAGTGAGCGAGATTTCGTTACCAGAAGCCGTAGAAGTAGCACTGGATATGCTGGGTAAAGATGGTGGCGTAGTCATTGGCGGAAATAGTGCCACCAATAATTTGCGCTGGGCCAATTCGGCTCTGACCACCAATGGCGATTCAGTCGACCAAACCCTATCCATTTCGGCATTTGTTTCAGTCTCTGGTGGAGTTGCAACTGGCATGTCTAGTGGGCAAATCCGAAGTCGTGCTGATGTCGAAGCGTTAGTTGAGGCAAGCAAATCTTCTGCAATCTCAGCTGGACCTGCTGTTGATGCGATGGAACTTGTAGAGGGCCCAAGCGATGCCAACTTCTCTGAGCCAGCACTGGCTTTAGATGTATCTGAGATCTTTCACATTTCCTCGGGACTCTCTGACGTGTTCGCTCATCGAGATCAAGAGTTTTTTGGATACGCTGAACAATCTCTAGATACAACTTACGTAGGTACATCAAGTGGAACGCGCATGCGCTACTCGGATCGAACTAGTCGCTTTGAGCTTTGTGCAAAGAGTTCTGACCGAAAACGATCTGCCTGGTCTGGTCAAGGTGGAACTTCACTAAATCAAGTAGTTGTTCACGATCATTTGTTGGATGTTTCTCAGAAACTAGAAATTCAGTTGAATCAAATTGATACTGATCCAGGTCGCCATCGAGTAACCCTCTCTCCCAGTGCCGTTTCTGATCTATTGATCTATATGCTTTGGAGTTCGGCTGCCAGAGATGCTGCGGAAGGCCGTAGCGCTTTCTCAAGCATGAAAGGTGGCACCAGAGTTGGTGAGAAACTTTCTGATCGTAAGTTAACTTTAGCCACTGATCCAAGTTTGTCAGGTATGGAAACTTTTGATCACGTAGTTAACTTGGGGTCATCTGCCTTAGGTAGTGCTTTCGATACTGGATTAAAGATTGGCCGATCCGAAATCATTTCAGGAGGAGTGCTAACTGGTTTGGGTAGCAGCAGACATGCAGCGCTGGAGGCTAAATTGCCATTCACTCCCCTGACTGACAACATCTCGTTAGTTGATGATCAAGGTAGTGGCTCGCTAACCGATTTGGCCAGCCGCATGGGTGATGGCTTATTGATCACTTGTCTTTGGTACATCAGGGAAGTTGATCCCCAGAATTTACTCTTGACTGGACTAACTCGCGATGGTGTCTACGTCGTTTCTGGTGGCGAAATTATTGGTGCTTCAAACAACTTTAGGTTTAACGAATCACCAATAGACATGCTGTCTCGAGTTGTTGATGCGGGTGAGACCGCTCCATGTCTACCAAGAGAGTGGGCGGACTGGTTCTCGCGGGCACAAGTTGCCCCGTTAGCGATTGAGGGATTTAACCTCTCAACCAAATCTGACGCGGTTTAGGCATCTTCCAGTCGGTAGCCAAGCTTCATACCCACCTGGATAAACGTGAGATCTCCATCACGGAGGTTTCCTCGAATTTCGGTTACTTCAAACCAGTCGATATGGCGGGTTGACTGTGATGCCCGTTTCAGGCCATTACGGATTGCCTCATCAATACTTACTGGTGAAGTGCCAACGATTTCGGTCAAAGCGTAGGTTCGAGTAGTCATTTTTAACTCCTGTGGAAATGCCAAACATGTAGTAACACCGTAGCCTAGAAGGGTCGAGCGAGTGTCAGTAGGTAGCCATGAAGCAAGAGCCAGAGGTATTTAGTATCTCTACCGTCGAAACCGGTTTGACCGAAGATCAATCTGGCAGACAGCGCAGATACTTAATCAGTATGGGGCTTCGAACCGCTTGCTTTGTTGGTGGAGTTTTGGCTGACGGTGTACTTCGGTGGACATTGATTATTGGCGCAGTGGTCCTCCCTTACTTTGCTGTCGTAATTGCCAATGCGGGTCGCGAACGTGGTGGTTGGTCGGGCTCCGGTGATTTCATACCTACCGATGTCGACGCAATTGAAGCAGGTCGCACGCCTTAATCAGGCAGAATTAAGCATGTGAGTTCCTTTAAGTTTCTTTTAACCCCTAAATGGATAGCAGTCACCCTGGTATGTGTTTTCATGCTTCCGGCATTTCAAGCACTCTCAAATTGGCAATGGAATCGCCTTGAAGCTCGTCAAATTGTAAATGAACAAATTCAACAGCAAATTAATGAAGAACCAATAACGATTACTGAATTAATCGTCAAGACCGATGGAGTAAAAACTGTTCCTGCTGAATCACAATGGCGCACAGTAGGCATGACTGGAGTTTGGTTGCAAGACAGTCAGGTTTTGGTTCGCAAGAAAAGTCTTGAATCAAACCTTGGGCTGTGGGTGATAACTCCACTTCAACTCACTGACGGAACCATAGTCATGATTAACCGAGGTTGGACTGCAGCTGCTAATTCCGCAGTTGATAGTCCATTAGTTTCAGATGTTCCAGGTGGCACAATCGAAGTCTTAGGGCGGCTGCGCGACATAACGGAGCGCAGCAAACCTGCACCGACGGACTTACCGACTGGACAAGTAGATCGAATCGTACCGAGCGAGATTGTTAATAGTCCTGAGACCTTAAATAATGCCTATGTAGAAATGACCGCCAGTCGACCGGAATCTAAATCCAGTGAGATTCGTACGTTACCCGCACCTGAAGTCACTGAGGGTGCTCACCGTTCATACGCTGTCCAATGGATATTTTTTGAGATTATGACGGTGATCGGCTGGATAATCCTGGTTCGCAATGAAGTTAGAGAACAGCGCAAGGCTGCAGTTAGTTAACTCTTTCCCTCGGCGAATTGTCGATGATAAAGATCAGCATAAACGCCACCACTAGCGAGTAGTTCGTCATGCGTGCCGCGCTGAACAATCTGTCCATCATCAATAACCAAAATCTGATCTGCTTGACGAATTGTTGAGAGCCTATGAGCAACCACTATTGAGGTTCTCCCCTTCAAGGCAATCGCTAGCGCATCTTGAACTGCAGATTCATTCTCTGAATCTAAATGGGCGGTAGCTTCATCGAGCACCACAACATCTGGTGCCTTAAGCAACAGTCGTGCAATTGCAAGTCGCTGTTTTTCGCCACCAGACAATCGATGTCCACGATCTCCCACCACGGTGTCGAGTCCTTCTGGAAGACTTCGAATCATGTCAGCGATCTGAGCGCTCTCACAAGCACTCCAGATCTCAGTTTCACTTGCATCAGTGTTCGCATAGAGCAAGTTCGCACGAATAGTGTCGTGATACATATGCGCGTCCTGCATAACAACACCCACCGCTTGATGTAGCGACTCCTGTGTTACGTCCCGCACATCCACGCCACCAAGTTTTACCGACCCCGAAGTTGCATCGTAAAGTCTGGGAACCAGAGCACTTATTGTGCTTTTACCTGCGCCCGAAGGACCAACTAATGCGATTAGTTCGCCTGGCTCTGCTTGAAAGGAAATGCCTTTTAGCGTCAGTTCCTCAGTAACTCTTGAATCAGGTTGCGCTACTGACTCTAGACTTGCAAGTGACACTTCTGCTGCAGATGGATAGCGGAAATCCACATTTGAGAAATCAACGCTAACTCCACCACGCGCTAGGTTCTTAGCATCTGGCTTGTCCTTGACCAAAGGCTCCAAGTCGAGCACTTCAAAAACTCGCTCAAATGAGACAAGTGAAGTCATAATGTCCACCCGAACATTGGCTAATGCAGTAATCGGACCATAAAGTCGGCCAAGTAAAGCTGAAAGCGCCAACAAGGTACCTAGCGTGAGAGTTCCATTGATTACTGAAATGCCCCCCATGCCGAACACCAGTGCAGTTGCCAGCGAACCCACCAAAACTATGGCCGTAAAAAAGACGCTGTTTGACATAGCAATGCGAATGCCCATGCTGCGAACGGAGTCAGCCTTCTCAGAGAACATCTGAGACTCTCGATTAGGTGTCCCGAAGATCTTCATTAGCAATGCACCGGAGACATTGAATCGCTCTGCCATTTGAGTGCTCATGGCGGAATTAAAATCCGCTTGCTGTCTAGTCAGTTGCTGTAGGCGGGTGCCCATCCAGCGTGCTGGAATCATGAATAGTGGAAGTAGTAAGAGCGATGCCACGGTGATCTGCCACGACAGCACAAACATGGTCGCCGCAACAATTACCAAGCTAATGACATTACCTACAACGCCACCTAATGTTGATGTGAATGCCCGCTGCGCACCCATCACATCGCTGTTCAGTCGTGAAATCAAGGCACCAGTTTGTGCTCGAGTGAAAAATGCAATGGATTGACGCTGAACATGATCGAATACTTGGGTGCGCATGTTAAAAATCAAGCCTTCACCGATGGTTGATTGCATTTTTCGGCTTAGCAATCCAAGTGCTGCACCCAGGATTGCGGTAACTGCAATACCCAAGGCCAAGATCGCAACTAGCCGAGTGTCCTTATTTGGGATAGCCACATCAACTATTTCTTTGAAAAGAAGTGGTTGAGCTACAACTAACAGAGAGTCAATGACAAGTAGCGAAAGATAGGCAGCAATGTACCCGCGGAATTCCGTTGCGTAGGTTAGGACTCGTTTGACAGTCCCATCAGCCAAGGTGGTTTGCTTTACTGATTTATCTTTTGTAAACCCTTGATACGCCGCCCAAGGGTTCCCGCCATGCAAGCTCATGAATTCGCCTAGTTTCTTTGATCTCTTAAGTTTATCTGCTGTGGCGTCACACATTGCGAAATGCTGAAATTGAGTTAAGCCAGCGAGATTAGATCCAAATAATCTTCATTCCAAAGATCCTCAACACCATCTGGCAAAAGTAAGACTCGTTCGGGCTGAAGTGCCGTAACAGCGCCCTCATCATGGGTTACCAGCACCACTGATCCTTCATAGTTGTGTAAGGCGTCTAGGATCTCAGCGCGGCTAGCTGGATCAAGGTTGTTAGTAGGTTCATCTAAGAGCAGAACATTAGCAGCAGACACCACCAACATGGCAAGGCTTAATCGGGTTTTTTCGCCACCTGAAAGTACTCCGGCTGGCTTTGCGACTGCGTCCCCAGAAAATAGGAAAGAGCCAAGCACATTTCTTACCTGTGCATCATTCATGTCACCAGATGCAGTAACCATGTTTTCTAGTACCGAGCGTTCAGGGTCGAGAGTCTCGTGTTCCTGAGCGTAGTAACCGACCTTTAGACCGTGGCCGGGTTGAATCTCACCGGTGTCTGGTGTGTCCACTCCAGCCAAAATTCTAAGTAACGTAGTTTTACCAGCACCGTTTAAGCCAAGAACTACAACTTTGCTCCCACGATCGATCGCCAAATCAACATCAGTGAATATCTCTTGTGAACCGTAAACCCGACTCAATCCTGTTGCCATTAGTGGGGTCTTGCCACAGGGTGCTGGTGTTGGAAAACGTAACTTGGCAACCCGATCCGCTTGACGAACGTTCTCCAACCCGCTCATCAATTTGTCAGCGCGCTTAAGCATGCTTTGGGCCGCCTTAGCTTTGGAGGCCTTGGCGCGCATTCGATCAGCTTGAGCTTGTAAAACCTGGGCTTGTTTTTCGGTATTAGCACGTTCCCGCTTACGCCGACGTTCATCAGTTTCGCGCGAATTCAGGTACTCTTTCCAGCCCACGTTGTAGAGATCCAAAGTCTGGCGATTAGCGTCGAGATAAAACACTCGGTTTACAGTTGCTTCAAGAAGTTCTACGTCGTGACTAATTACTACCAATCCCCCTTGGTGATTTGCCAGGAAGCCGCGGAGCCAAACAATCGAATCAGCATCTAAGTGGTTTGTTGGTTCATCCAGCAGCAAGGTCTCAGAGCCACTGAAAAGAATTCTGGCCAACTCAATTCTGCGGCGTTGACCACCGGATAAAGTTCCTAAGGTTTGAGCCAAAGTATCAACACTCAACCCAACGCTGGCTGCAAGTGATGCTGCTTCACTTTCGGCAGCGTAACCTCCAGCCGCCTGAAACGACTCTTCGGTGTTTGCATACTTACGCATTGCCTTATCTCGGATCTTTTCATCCTCTGATCCCATGTCTAATTCACACTGACGCATGCGTTTGATTAAGGCATCTAGGCCTCGAGCGCTCAGGATTCGATCCATGGCCAACACATCCAGATCACCGGTGCGAGGGTCCTGTGGCAAGTACCCAACCGACGCTGATGTTGCGATAACGCCTTTTGCGGGCTGCACTTGGCCGGCAAGCACCTTGGTTAAGGTGGTTTTGCCAGCACCATTTCGACCCACTAGCCCGACCCGGTCACCACTATCTACTCGAAAAGTGGCTCCGGACAAGAGCAATTCGGCACCCGCCCGCAATTCAATATCAGTTGCTTGAATCACGGTATCCGCAATTCAAAATCAGTTGCTTGAATCACGGTGAAAACTGGCCAATCTATAGAAGTGCGAAATCTCGCAACCTCAATGTTACCGCGAGAAGTTAGAGATTGAAACCGAGAGCACGTAGCATTTCGCGACCCTCATCGGTGATCTTGTCTGGACCCCAAGGTGGCATCCAAACCCAATTCAACTTGAAGTCAGATACATGTCCATCAAGTGCAGCCCGCGTCTGATCCTCGATCACATCTGTGAGTGGGCATGCCGCAGAGGTTAAGGTCATGTCGATGGTTGCAATGTTTCCTTCATCAACCGTTACCGCGTAAACCAAACCAAGGTCAACCACGTTGATTCCAAGTTCTGGATCAACGACATCTTTCATTAACTCGAATACATCATCTTCTTGTAGCACAGTCATCAGTTTTGCTCCTTGTTTGATTCCGTAGAAACACTTGTTTCGGGCTGACCTTCAGCTCCGGCTTGAATAGCGGCATCTTTCCATGCCATCCAGGCCAGCAATGCACACTTAACTCGCGCGGGATACTGAGCTACGCCGGCTAACGCAATACCGTCACCTAAAATATCCTCGTCAGCCTCAACAGTGCGTTGCAACATCTCAACTAGGTGTTTAACGGCAGCTTCGCCCGATTCAAAATTATGATTGTTAATCTGATCAAACATAATTGACGCCGATGCTTGACTGATTGAACAGCCCATGTTGTCGTAAGATACGGCAATCTTTCCATCCGGTCCACGACTTACCCGTAACGTAATCTCATCACCACAAGTTGGATTAACATGGTGAACTTCAGCGTCGAACTGCTCAGCTAAGCCTTTGCCATGTGGATGTTTGTAATGATCCAAGATGATCTCTTGATACATGTTTTCAAGTTTCATGACTAAACTCCGAAGAATTTCTTTGCCGAGTGGATGCCCGCAACTAGTGCATCTACGTCATCAAGATCGTTATAGATGTAAAAAGTTGCACGCGTTGTCGCTTGTACGCCAAATCGGATACAGGCTGGCTTGGCACAATGCTGTCCAACCCGAACTGCAATTCCGCTCTCATCCATAACTTGTCCAACGTCATGTGGGTGTAAACCTTCGAGTACGAATGACACTGCGGAACCACGATTCAGTGAGCTCTCAGGCCCAATTACTCGTAATCCAGGAATTTCAGCGAGTCCTGCTAAGGCTGCTTCGGTCAGCATGTGCTCGTGTTCGGCTACTCGATCCATGCCTAGAGCGTTTAAATAGTCAACGCCAGCTGACATGCCAACTGCTTGAGCTGCCATTGGAACGCCAGCCTCAAATCGCTTTGGTGGTGCGGCAAAGGTTGTTCGCTCCATTGATACGGTTTCTATCATCGAACCACCTGAAATGAATGGTGGCATTGCTGATAGCACTTCAGATTTACCCCACAAGCACCCAATCCCAAGCGGGCCGAGCATCTTGTGGCCACTCCAAGCAATGAGATCTACGCCGAGGGCGACTACATCAACTGGCATGTGTGGCACACTCTGGCAAGCATCCAAGAAAACCAGTGCCCCAACAGCTTTTGCAAGCTTTACAATCGCAGGCACATCATTAACGGTTCCCAGCAGATTCGACTGGTGAGAAACCGCAACAATCTTTGTGCGTTCGTTAAACAAACTTTGGTCGCTCAGATCTAATCGACCCTCATCCGTTAATCCAATCCATCGCAGGGTTGCACCAGTTTTCTCACACAGCTCTTGCCAGGGAACTAAGTTAGCGTGATGCTCCATTTCCGATACCAGGATTTCATCACCCTCGGCAAGCACAAATCGTTGCGCACCAGCTGGAAGGCTAGCGCCCCGGATGGACTTCAAGGTTGCATTTAGAAATGAGTACGAGACTAAATTGATTGCTTCAGTTGCGTTCTTTGTGAACACCAGGTCTTCCGGTTGCGCGCCGATAAATTGAGCGATGTTTGCTCGTGCATGTTCATAAGCATCTGTTGCTTCTTCTGCAAGTAGATGAGCGCCACGATGAACTGCAGCGTTGTGATTCTCGTAGAAGTTGCGTTCCGCATCGAGTACCTGAAACGGCTTCTGTGAAGTTGCTCCGCTATCTAGGTACACCAAACGCTGATCATTTCGAACTGTCCGCTTAAATATCGGAAAGTCCGCTTTGATCGCAGCAACGTCTAGTATCGACATGATTTATGCAGTTACGTATTGGGCGTAGCCGTTAGCTTCGATATCGTCTGCAAGTTCAGGTCCACCTTCACGAACAATCCGACCATCGTAGAAGACGTGAACGAAGTCAGGCTTTACGTACTTCAAGATTCGAGTGAAGTGAGTGATCAATAGAACTCCAGTTTCACCCTTATCGCACACGCGATTGATTCCTTCTGAAACCACACGAAGTGCGTCTACGTCAAGACCTGAGTCAGTTTCATCAAGCACGGCAATCTTTGGATTAATAAGTTCCATCTGAAGAATTTCAGTGCGCTTGCGTTCGCCACCGGAAAAGCCTTCGTTAACATTGCGCTCAGCAAACTGAGGATCAATTTGCAAGCCAGCCATTGATTCCTTTAGTTCCTTGATCCAGTGACGTAGATTTGGTGCTTCGCCGCGGATCGCTGTGATTGAAGTGCGTAGGAAGTTAGAGATAGATACACCTGGAACTTCAACTGGGTACTGCATAGCTAAGAAGAGACCTGCGCGAGCCCGCTCATCAACGCTCATTTCAAGAACATCTTGGCCATCAAGTGTGACTTGTCCACCTGTGATTGTGTACTTAGGATGACCAGCGATTGCATAAGCAAGAGTTGACTTGCCCGAGCCATTAGGACCCATAAGCGCGTGGATTTCGCCAGCCTTAACAGTTAAGTCAACACCGCGCAGAATTTCTTTCGGACCATCTTCGGTTGTTACCTCAACGGTTAAACCCTTAATTTCTAGAACTGACATAACTAACTCCTCGCACTTTCGGATACTGAAACAAAAATCATTGGATCGGACTGGTTCTCTTCTAGCTTTATTGCAAAGGTCTTCAGTGGTGAAGTTGCTGGTGGCCCGGAGGGCTTACCAGTTCGCAAATCAAAGGATGATCCGTGCAGCCAGCACTCAATTGCACAGCCTTCGATGTCCCCTTCGCTAAGCGAAACCTCAGAGTGAGTGCAAATGTCACTAACCGCAAAAATCTCATCTTCAATCTTTGCTAGTAGTACATCTTCACCAGCTACAACCACGCGTAGTGGCTTAGAATCTTCCAGTGCAGACTTGCGCACTGTTTCGAACATCGTGGTCATTAGATATGTCCACCTAAACGAGCCTCGATACTGTCTCGAACTCGATCATTGATTTCTGGCACCGCAATTTGTCCCAGAAGATCTTCGAAGAATCCACGCAAAACTAACTTGCGTGCTTCGTCTTCATTAATTCCGCGGGACTGCAAATAGAACAGTTGCTCATCGTCAAAGCGACCAGTAGTGCTGGCATGACCAGCTCCAACAATTTCGCCAGTTTCAATTTCCAAGTTCGGGACTGAGTCTGCTCGCCCACCGCCACTAAGTACTAGGTTGCGATTTATTTCGTAGGTATCAGTTCCAACGGCATTAGCGCGGATCAATACGTCGCCAACCCAAACAGTGTGCGCGTCTTCGCCATCTAAGGCACCCTTGTAGACGACATTACTTCGGCAATTAGCCTCACTGTGATCTACAAACAGACGATGCTCAGCGTGCTGTCCAGCACCGGCGAAGTAAAGCCCGATCAGCTCAGCTTGTCCACCTGTTGCTTTGTAATGAACGCTGGGCAGAATGCGAACGACATCGCCACCCAGTGTCACAGATACGTGCTTTGCAGAAGCGTCTTTTCCTAGTGAGATTCGGTGTTGCGCTAAATGAACCGCTGAAGCATCCCAGTCTTGAAGGGAGACAACCGTCACCGAGCCACCATCCGCTACATTGATGTCAATGTTTCCTGCGTAAGTTGCAGCACCAATGTGATCTACGATCACTACCGCACTAGCGAATTTTTCGACATTGATGTCTAGTTGGCCAAATGCAACATCGCCAGACCCAACAATCGAAACAATTACAGATTCTGAAAGATTCTGATTCGCTTCGATAGTTAGCGTCGAAACCGCTTCTAACTGTGACCAAGCTCCGGCTGCGATCTTGTCAGTGAAGCCAATTCGATCTGTTGACTTTGCTCCAGCGATCTCGAATCCTGAGCCAGCAACTTTGTTTACAGCAATTGCCATACTTCCAGTTGCAATTACGTTTCCTTGATGCAAGTTATGAAGTCTAGACATCGGAGTAAACCGAAACTCTTCATCACGACTTGTTGGTGTTGGGAAATCAGATGGATCCAAAGATCGAACTACAGGAGTGTGATCCTTCGGTGGAACTATCGCAACTTCGCGCTCTTTAACTTCTGTCATAACTAACCGACAGCACCTTCCATTTGGAGTTCAATTAGACGGTTTAGCTCAAGTGCGTATTCCATCGGCAATTCGCGGGCAATTGGCTCAACGAATCCACGAACGATCATCGCCATTGCTTCGTCTTCTTCAAGACCGCGAGACATTAAGTAGAACAACTGATCCTCAGAAACTTTAGATACCGAAGCTTCGTGACCTAACGAAACATCATCATCACGAACATCAACATACGGATATGTGTCGGAACGTGAAATGTCATCCACTAGCAAGGCATCACACTTAACGGTGCTCTTACTGCCATGGCAACCTTCAAGGACCTGGACCAAGCCACGGTATGAAGTTCTGCCACCGCCACGGGCTACAGACTTGCTGATGATTGATGAGGAGGTAAATGGCGCAGCGTGAACCATCTTGGCTCCAGCATCTTGATGCTGGCCCTCACCGGCAAATGCGATCGAAAGTGTTTCGCCCTTTGCATGTGGACCTTGTAGCCAGATAGCTGGGTACTTCATGGTTACCTTTGAGCCAATGTTTCCATCGACCCATTCCATGGTTGCACCTTCATGAGCAACAGCACGCTTGGTTACCAAGTTATAAACGTTGTTCGACCAGTTTTGAATCGTGGTGTAACGGCAACGAGCACCCTTTTTAACGATGATTTCAACA
>JBIIMD010000127.1:0-7995 GCA_044232525.1 Candidatus Nanopelagicales bacterium
AATATTGAATAGGTTTGCAATTTCAGTTTTGTCACTTGTTTCAACAGGTAGCCAAGAGTTTGAATAATTTAGAAATAGTGGCTCGGTGTCTCCGCTGATCGCAGTTCCAAACTCGGTTAAGTAGGGTTCGATTCTTTTAATGTTTTCTAGCCGAGTAGCAATAATCTCCGAGCCAGTTTGAACTAGTTGTTCATTCCAGGCATATAAAGTTGCGAGTGCTTGGGTAGATGGACTTCGCCTGCCTAATGATTTTAGAAGCGTGTTTCGTTGTTTTAAAGTTCGTTCATAATCACTACGGGCGGTTGAAAGTTTTGGAGAAATTAATGTGCCAAGCTCGTCGATAAATCTTCGTCGAGCTGTAGGTTCTCCTTTTACCAGCTCTAAATCTTCTGGTGAAAAGATCACTGTTGTTACTAACCCTAAAATATCGCGGGCTTTAGAGAGTGGGTTTGCGTTTAATGAAACTTTATTGGTGCCGGGAGAATTTATCGTTAGTTCCACTTTTGCTTGTCGGTTATGTTTTTCAACCTGGGCCAATATGGTTGCTGAATTTTGGCCGTTTCTTATTAGTGGTGCGTCTTGGGAAACCCGATGGCTACCAAGGGTTGCCAGGTAATTAACCGCTTCAACAATATTTGTTTTGCCTCGGCCGTTTCGGCCCACGATAGTTGTTGCTCCGGGTGAAAAGGAAAGATCTAAGTTTTCGTGGTTACGAAAATCGCGCAAGGAAAGTATAGATATTTGCATTACTTATAGTTGCCGATAAACATCTGCACTAATTACTGTTGCCGGATTGGCATCAATAAATATTTGAAGCTGTCGTCTGGTTGTGCACCGAAGTCTGTTGCGCCAGAAATCACAGCTGGTCTGATTGGGGTTGTCATAGAAACAACCGCGACAGATGAATCAATTGCGCTTAGACCATCAAGTAAGAATTGGTGATTGAAAGCAATTGTTAACTCTTCACCGGTCAGTGTGCACTCAATAAATTCTTTTGCTTCAGCAAGGTCGCCACTGCCGCCACCGCCAGTTATTACGGCTTCGCCGTTCGCGAAATGTACCCGGATTGGAGCTTCACGTTCTAGAACCAACGAAACACGTTTAACTGATTCAACTAATGCGCTGGTGCTAATTTGCGCAACAGTTGTTGATTCGGTTGGCAACAAAGTTTTGTACTTTGGAAAATCAGCAGCAAGTAGGCGGCTGGTTGTTTGACGGCCGGAGCCTTCTATGCCAATTAACCCTTCGTTGCCTGTGGCGAACGCAAGGGAAATTGCTTCACTGTGTGAAAGTGATTTTGAAGATTCAGATAAAAATTTTGCTGGTACTAAAGCATGGGTTGTGATTGAAGTTAAGGCAGGCGACCAATTTAATTCACGAACAGCTAATCGATATCTGTCGGTTGCCGCAAGTGTTATAACTGCGCCATCAACATCAATCTTTACCCCAGTGAACGCTGGCAAGGTTTCGTCTCGCGAAGCTGCAATTGCAACTTGGGAAATCGCAGTTGCGAAATCTGTTCCGGTTACAGTTCCACTGACGCCTGGCATTGTTGGAAGTGGCGGGTATTCAGCAACTGGCATTGTTGGGATGGTGAATGAAGAACGACCACAAGAAATTTTTGCTCGGTTTCCTTCGATAGAAAAATCAATTACAGCTGATGGAAGGGATCGGGTGATATCAGCTAAGAGGCGGCCAGGGATTAAAACGGTTCCGGTTTCAATTACGTCAGCTTTTAGATTTGCGCGCGCGCTCACATCTGCGTCACTTCCAGAAAGAACCAGTCCGGACTTTTCGGCAACTAAATGCATACCGGTTAACAATGGCTGGGTTGATTTTGTTGGTAAAGTACGAGACGCCCACAAAACTGCATCGGCCATAACATCACGGTCTACTTGGAACTTCACTTACAACTCACCCTCTGGTGTCTCGATATCTTGAGTCTTTATCGTGCCATGTCTGGCTGACTAATTCAGCCACAGTTATCTCATTGTGTGCTTAGTTAGTTAGCTCATCACTTACTTCATTATTGACCTAAGCGATCACTTAAGTTTTTGAGCCAATCACATAGTTAACAACAGAGCTGGTCAAACCCTAGGTTTGAAATATATCTTTCGTAGTAGTAGTAGGCACTGTGGATTCTGTGGATAACCTATAAAACCCAGCAAAACCAAACAATTTCAAAAAACAACCTGTGGATAACTTTATAGCTTTTAGACACTCACCAGCAAAACTCTAACTTATCCACAGTTATCCACAGGTTTTAGCTAAAAACTCTGGTTTATAACAGGATTAATCCACAATTCTCAAAAAACCTTAAAAAATCAAGAAAGATATCCCCATAGTTATCCACACTGTGTATAGAAGTGACAGGTGTTACTAAAGTTACAAAGTTCTTGCTTGGGCCTTAATCCGGGCAGTTAGGTCGCTTACCTGGTTATAAAGGCTTCGGCGCTCGGCAATTAACTGGCGAACCTTTCGATCTGCGTGCATAACTGTGGTGTGGTCGCGGCCACCAAACTGCTGGCCAATTTTCGGCAGCGACAAATCAGTTAGCTCACGACACAAATACATTGCGATCTGGCGAGCGGTTACCAAAACCCGGGAGCGGCTAGCCCCGGTTAAGTCATCCAAGGTAACTCCAAAGTAACTAGCAGTCTGGGCCATAATCAAACTTGCGCTAATTTCCGGACCTGCCGCATCTGAAACCAAATCCTTAAGAACAACTTCAGCCAGATCTAAATCGACTGGCGCCCGGTTTAAGCTAGCAAACGCAGTAACGCGAATCAGTGCACCTTCAAGCTCACGAATGTTTGTTGACATCTTTGACGCAATAAATTCCAAAACTTCAGGAGGCGCACTTAATCTTTCTTGCGCGCTCTTCTTTCGCAGAATTGCAATACGGGTTTCTAAATCGGGTGGTTGAACGTCTGTGATCAAACCCCACTCGAAACGTGAACTCATTCGGTCTTCGAAACCTTGAAGTTGTTTAGGAGGCAAATCTGATGTCACAACAATTTGTTTGTTTGCGTTATGCAAAGTGTTAAACGTATGGAAGAACTCTTCTTGAGTTTGAACCTTGCCGGAAAGGAACTGAATATCATCAACCAACAAAACGTCAATATCCCTGTAACGGCGCTGGAATTCCTTAGCTTTATCATCACGAATTGAGTTAATAAATTCGTTAGTAAATTCTTCCGAACTTACATAACGAACTTTTGATCCGGCGTAAAGAGTTCTGGTGTAATGACCAATTGCATGGAGCAAGTGAGTCTTACCAAGTCCAGATTCACCGTAAACGAAAAGTGGGTTGTATGCCTTAGCTGGTTGTTCGGCAACTGCGCGAGCCGCTGCGTGCGCGAAACGGTTTGAGGAGCCAGGCACAAAAGTGTCGAAAGTGTATTTCGGATTTAGTCGACTTCCTTCTTCGGAAGTTCTTGGAGCTGGAGCCGGGCCACGACTAGCCTGCGGTGGCAACGCCGGATTTGGATCTGACTGCAAACCGATCGATTCAATGTCGGCGTAAGTCGAGTCAGCCAGGTCATCAGTTGCTTCATCATCAAGATCAGGCGCAATCGATTCATCAACCGTAACCGCTAGCCGCATTTCACGACCCAAGGTTGCCGAAAGGGCATCACAAACAATCGGGCTTAATCGGCTTTCTAAAACATCTTTTGTAAATTCATTCGGGGCTGCAACTAAAGCGGTGTCGCCAACAATTCCAAGAGGACGGGTAAGAGTTACGAAAGCTCGCTGTTGAGGAGTTAGGGCTCCGGAGGACAAAGACTCTAAAGTCCGCGCCCAAACCTCATTAAGGTCCAGATCTTCCATTTCACTCCTTGAGTCCAAGTTTGCAGGTGGGGAATAATTGATTTCCACAGGCTCGGACTATGCAGACTACGGCCTGTGGATACCGCCTGACAAGTTGTTTTCCACAGGAGCGCAACTTAAATTTTGAGTTTGACCAAAACCAGTAATTACCCGTATCTTTAGGAAGTTAATACCGAGTTCGATGTGCACTTCGTCGAATGTTCACGAACCTAAAAATTCGTGGATGTCCGATGGCCAATCGCCTCATCCCTACTTCCTTATGGAGTGTCACTTATGACAAAGCGCACCTACCAGCCGAACAAGCGTCGTCGTGCCAAGAAGCACGGTTTCCGTAATCGCATGAGCACTCGCGCCGGCCGTGGCATTCTTGCCTCACGCCGAGCAAAGGGTCGCTCAAAGCTTTCCGCCTAATCTGCGGCTCTAAGTAAATGCTTCCCGCCTCGGCGAGGTTGCGTAAGTCCTCGGATATTTCGGCTGTTATGAAGTCAGGCACAAGGTTTTCAGCAAAATTGGTGGTTCTACACGTGGCTCATGGTTCAAGCGAACACACAAAAGTAGCTTTTGCTGTGGGAAAAAACGTTGGAAACTCAGTAGTTCGGCATAGAGTTACTCGCCAATTGCGACACGCGATCACCCCACTAATTAACAATTTTCCGACCGGATCTCATGTTGTAGTTCGCGCCTTACCGGATGCCAATCAGGCAAGTTTTGCCCAACTTTCAGAGAATCTAAAGTTCGCAATTTCAAAAGTGGCAAAGTCATGAACCAAGCCATTAACTCTTTAAAGCACCTGTGGAACCTGACTTTCGGCCGGCTTTTTGTGGCGATCCTGGTTGGCATTATTCGCGGCTATCAAATTCTGTTGAGCCCGCGTATCGGACAAGTTTGTCGTTATTACCCAACTTGCTCGCACTATGGACTTGCGGCAGTAAGAGTGCATGGAGCTGGCAAAGGCAGTCTCTTAGCAGCGTGGCGAGTATTGCGCTGTCACCCATGGGCCACCGGGGGAATCGAACACATCCCGGCCAAAGGCAGCTGGACTAACCGAGAAGTAATTGAAGATTCAACTAATAACGATAGGCAGGTTATTGGCGTATGAGCCTTAATCCATTGGTATGGCTAGAAACTCTGGTTAGTTGGGTTTTAGTTAGTTTCCACTCTTTAACTTCTCGCGTGTTCCTTCCAGACAGCGGCTGGGCCTGGGGCCTTGCCATTGTGATGCTGGTGATCTTGATCCGCATTATCTTGATTCCGCTATTCGTAAAGCAGATTAAGAGCCAGCGAAACCTTCAAATTATTCAGCCGCAAGTAAAAGAAATCCAGAAAAAGTATGCGGGAGACCGAGAGCGCCAATCCCAAGAGCTAATGAAGCTCTACAAGGAAACTGGAACTAACCCACTTTCAAGCTGCTTACCAATCTTGGCGCAAGCCCCAATCTTCTACGCCTTGTTTGTTGTGCTTCAAGGTATTGCAATGAGCCAGCCAAAGGGCGTGTTAACCGACGAACTAGTTGAATCTGCTCGAAATGCAACAATCGTGGGTGCCCCAATTTATGGCACTTTTATGAACCGGGCAGAAACTGCAAACCCAAGCGCAACGTTCTGGGTGACCCTGGTTCTGATCTTCTTAATGACCCTGACCTCATTCCTAACTCAGCGCCAATTGATTGTGAAGAACACCGCGCCCGATAATCCGATGGTTAAGCAACAAAAGATTTTGCTTTATGTATTTCCAGTAATCTTCGCTGTCACTGGCATCAATTTCCCTGTTGGTGTCTTGCTTTACTGGTTCACCACAAACCTTTGGACTATGGGACAACAGTTCTATGTCATTCGAAATAGCCCGCAACCAGGAACGCCAGCATTTGATGCACTGGAAGCCCGAAAAGCTGCCAAGAAGTCACGAAAGAATCCGCAACCAGAGACTGAAATTGAGCCAACACCGGAACCTAAGGTGATTCGCCAACAACCTAAAAAGAAGCCAAAAAAGAAGCGTAAATAGTTTCACGTGAAACCAACCCCGACCCCCAGTTAAATCTCCCACACAGAAAGGCCAAACCAAATGGCTGAAAAACTCTCTCTCCTTGAGCAAGAAGGCGAAATTGCCGCAGATTACTTAGAAGGCCTGCTAGATATTGCAGACCTTGATGGTGACATCGACATGGACGTTGAAAATGATCGAGCCACCGTAAGCATTGTTGGCGCAGACCTTTCCCAACTTGTTGGCAAAAAAGGTGAAGTGCTAGATGCGATTCAAGAACTAACTCGCCTAGCGGTAACTCGCGAAACTGGCGAACGCTCCCGCTTAATGCTTGATATTTCAGGGCATCGCGCGGCAGTAAAGGCCAAACTGATTGAGGTGGCAAAAGAAGCTGCTGCAAAAGCCATCGAAACTGGCGAAGAAGTTGAACTAAAGCCAATGAACGCTTTTGAGCGCAAGGTAGTACATGACGCAGTAGGCGAAGCCGGAGCTTCTAGTGTCTCAAAGGGCGAAGAACCAAAGCGCCGAATTGTGGTGCTTCCGGCTTAGTTTCACGTTTCACGTGAAACATTTATCGAAAGACTGATTCCTTGAAAGAAATCACCGAGGTTTACCCAGATGCTGCGGAAAACCTTGCCCGATTCGCGCATTGGTTAGCTGGAGCAGGCGTGGAACGCGGCTTTTTAGGGCCACGGGAAGTTGATCGAATTTGGGATCGCCATATCGCAAACTGTGCAGTTGTTGAGGAACTTATCCCAGCTAATTCAAAGGTTTTTGACGTTGGCAGTGGGGCCGGATTACCTGGCTTAGTCCTTGCGATAGTCAGACCGGACATCACAATTGGCTTAATCGAGCCTCTTATGCGCCGTTCGGAATTCTTGAAAGAAGTAGTTGCTGACCTTGGAATTACTGAGCAAGTAACAGTTATTCGTGGCAGAGCTGAAGAACTAAAGGGCCAGACCGCACCTGTGGTTACTGCCCGGGCCGTTGCCCCACTTGGAAAACTGCTTACCTGGTCACTGCCGTTAACCACTAAAGGCGGGCAGATTTTAGCCATGAAAGGTAGCTCGGCAGCAACCGAGATTGCGGAAGCCAAAGAAATCCTCAATGGCCGCAAGGCAGAAATAGTGCTTTGCGGCGAAGGCGTGGTTGATCCACAGACCACCGTCGTTCGGGTGACCACCTAACATAAGCGTCAGGCATTTGCCCTACGCTTAAGACTCAAGTTAGTAATACTGGGGTTAAGAAATTAGGTTGGCAAAATGGCTTACGCCGATGAAGAAGACACACCGTTAGCAGCCGCAGCAGCAGCTGCGGTCTATGTTCGACGCGGACTTAAAGGCACCTTTACTAAGCCGAAAAATACCCGAATCATCACTATTGCTAACCAAAAAGGTGGCGTAGGAAAAACAACTTCAGCAGTAAACCTAGCTGCATCTATGGCCCTTGCCGGACTTAATGTTTTGGTGATTGACCTTGATCCACAAGGAAATGCCAGTACTGCCTTTGGAATTGACCACTATGAGGATGCCAGCGGATCCTTTGATGTTTTACTAGATGGCGAAGCTATTGCTGACATGATGAGCGCGGCCCAAGGCTTTGATTCCTTATGGGTGCTTCCGGCAACTTTGGACTTAGCCGGCGCAGACATTGAACTTATTTCCACTGTTGACGAAGCTAAACGACCATTTCTTTTAAAGCAGGCTCTGGCTGATTTCTTGGCAGAGCATGAAATGGACTACATCTTTATTGATTGCCCGCCAAGCCTTGGTTTGTTAACGATTAACGCACTGGCGGCAGTAAAAGAAGTTCTAATCCCAATCCAGTGTGAGTTCTATGCGCTTGAAGGTGTCCAGCAATTGCTACGCACCATTGAGTTCGCTAAAGAACGCCTGAATCCAGAACTAGAAGTCAGCACCATTTTGCTGACAATGTATAACTCCACAACAAACCTTTCAGCTTCAGTTGTAGAGGAGGTCCGAGGCTACTTTGGTAAAAAGGTCTTAGAAACCGTGATTCCGCGGTCGATCTACGTCGCAGAAGCCCCATCTTTCGGGCAATCTGTAATGACTTATGACCCAGGATCAACTGGGGCAGTAGCTTATTTAGCCGCAGCACGCGAAATCACCGAACGTAAACAGAAGGGTTAATGCAATGGCAAAACGACAAAGCCTAGGCCGTGGC
>JBIIMD010000011.1:0-19063 GCA_044232525.1 Candidatus Nanopelagicales bacterium
CAAGAAGGTTGCCAGCGCTGGCCCTAAACCCTCAGCAAAACCAGCAGCAAAGACGCCAACAAAGACAGCAGCTCAAAGCCCAGCGCCAGCAGCCATTGCCGGCCTTACCTTTGCTGAACTTCCAGTGCGATCGATAGTTCCAAATGCCCAGCAACCACGCCAAGTGTTTGATGATGAGGCCTTAGCTGAACTGGTGCACTCAATTCAAGAAGTTGGATTAATGCAGCCGATCGTTGTGCGTCCAACTAAGGGTGGGGGATACGAACTCGTAGCAGGTGAGCGCCGATTACGCGCTACCAAAAAGGCCGGATTTAAAACAATTCCAGCCCTGATTCGTGAAACTGCTGACGATCAGATGTTGCGAGATGCCTTACTTGAGAACTTGCACCGAGCTGCGCTGACCCCGCTAGAAGAAGCGTCGGCTTACAAGCAATTACTTGAGGATTTCGGTGGAACTCAAGACGAGCTCGCCACCCGTTTAGGCCGCTCTCGCCCCCAGATTTCAAACACCCTGCGCCTACTTAACTTGCCGCCGGCAGTTCAGCGCCGAGTTGCTGCCGGAGTTATCTCAGCTGGCCATGCCCGAGCGTTACTTGGACTCAAAGACGCCGCGGCAATTGAACGCCTGGCAAGTCGAATTGTTGCTGAAGGTCTGTCTGTTCGAACTGTGGAAGAAATTGTTTCGCTAGGACAAGACGACAAACCAACAAAGTCAACTGCCAAGAAGTCAGGTGGCAAGATCAGCGCCCCAGGACTTAAATCCATGGGGGATCGACTATCGGATCGCCTGGATACCAGAGTCACAGTTCAGGTGGGTAAATCTCGAGGCAAAGTCATCATTGAGTTTGCAACCTTAGAAGATTTGCAAAGAATCGTTGAAGTCATTGATCCAAAGCAACGCGGCATGTTTGGAGAACCGCTCAAGTAATTCACTTACCCACATGTGAACAACTTGTGTAGGAAGTAACAAATGTGACCTAGATCACATAAAGTACTTAGCCGATTCTGGGCGCCAAAATTCGGGTCACAGCTGAGCTTAAGCCAGCAGCAATGCTGTCCCGAATCTCAGTTCTCGCCAGTAAAGCGCTGTCATGTGGGCTTGTTGCATATCCCAATTCAACTTTTATGCTTGGCATTCGTGTTAAGCGCAAGAGATCCCAGGTTTTCGCATGCGATTTTGAATCTGTTAACAGGGTTCGAGAACTAATCTCTTCCTGAACAATCTCAGCCAGCCTCATACCAGTAGCCGAGCGGGAATATTCGTGACCAAAGAAATACGAAGCAACACCTTGGGCCAGGGGATTGCTGTGGCGATCTAGCCCCAACCCGATTATCAAATCGACATTGCTGTCGTTGGCAAGATTTGCCCTAGTTCGCTCACCGTCAACTCGGCCTGCCTGCGGCCTAGTCAACAGAACCAATGTGCCCATGGCAGCTAAACGGCCCTCAAGGCGTGATGCGATATCCCAACAAATGTCTGCGTGTGAAAACTCACTGTCAACCAGAGGGTCAACTAGATCACTAGGGTCGAGCAAGATCGAGCAAGTCTCTACAGTTCTTGTGCTTCCAAAATTAGCAACAGTCGAGAGTTCTCGTAAATGTTCCTGGCTGCCGCCGGCAATTGTTCGAGCTAGTCTTTGATACGCACGAAAGAATGCAGGACCACAAATTCCATCAACATCTAATCCCACATTGCGTTGAAACTCACGAACTGCTGAATCTGTACTCTTAGCAAAAATGCCATCGACTCGATCCAACGCAAACCCGAGTTCAATCAATCGCTGTTGTAATTGCGCAACATCTTCTCCATGTATTACATGTCCAGGAGTGAAACTTAAAACGCGATCGCCAATTTTCCATCGCGCTTCATCAAGCCTTCGAAAAGTTTGTGGACCAACCAGGCCATCAACTGTTAAACCACGAGTCTGCTGGAAATAGCGCAGCGCAGCTAGCAAGATGTCATCGAAAACATCTGCTGCTGCGCTGGCATCAGGACTTAAGAGCCCAAGACGAACCAACCGATCACGAACCTCTGTTACTGCCGGCCCTTGATCGCCGCGTCGCAGGATCGTTACTGTCATTAGTTACTTAAATGAACTCAGCAAGATCTGAAAGAAGTGCTGCCTTTGGCTTTGCACCAATGATCTGCTTCACGATCTCACCGTTTTGGTAAACGTTCATTGTTGGAATCGAAGTCACACCATAGTTAGCTGCGGTGGCTGGATTCTCGTCAACGTTTAACTTCAAGATCGTTAGCTTGTCACCGTGAGCGGCAGCAATCTCTTCCAGGATTGGACCAATCATCTTGCAGGGGCCACACCATTCAGCCCAAAAATCAACCAGTACTGGTTTGTCACTCTTCAATACATCGTCAGCAAACGATGCATCCGTTACGGCTGCAGTTGCGCCCATTATTACTCCTATTGTTGCTAGTGGATCAAGCATAAGTGGTTAGCGATTAACCCCTTGGTTTATTGACTTAGTTACGAATTACTTACTGTGCAGATTGGCCAAGAAACGTTCAGCGTCTAACGCTGCGCTGCAGCCCGTGCCGGCGGCGGTGATGGCTTGGCGATAGGTATGGTCAACCAAATCACCACATGCAAAAACCCCAGAAAGATTTGTAGCAGTTGTCCCCGCACCAGTTAGCACGTAACCCTGAGGATCTAGGTCAACTTGTCCTTTAAGAAGTTCAGAACGAGGGTCGTGTCCAATTGCAACAAACAATCCAGTTACCGAAAGCTCGCGAGTCTCACCCGAGTTGATGTCACGAATGGTAACGCCAGATAACTTTGCATCGCCATGCAATTCAGTCACTTGACTATTCCAAGCAAAACTGATTTTTGGATCATTGTGTGCACGTTGAGCCATGATCTTGCTGGCACGCAATTCGTCCCTACGGTGAATCATCGTGACGCTCTTTGCAAAACGAGTCAAGAAAGTAGCTTCTTCAACAGCAGAGTCGCCACCACCTACAACAGCAATGTCTTGATCGCGAAAGAAGAAGCCATCGCAAGTTGCGCACCAGGAAACTCCATGACCCGAAAGTCGCTTTTCATTATCAATTCCTAGTTCGCGGTAACTTGAACCAGTTGCCAAAATTACTGAGTGGGCTTGGTATTCCCGGCCTTCTCCATCAACTATGGATTTAATGTCGCCAGTAAGGTTAGCCGTGGTTACATCATCAGTTATTAGGTTGGCACCAAACTTTACGGCTTGGGCACGCATGTTTTCCATTAGAGCGGGGCCCATGATTCCATCTTGAAACCCTGGAAAGTTTTCAACTTCCGTTGTATTCATTAGCGCGCCACCAGCGGTAACCGCACCCTCGAAAACTATCGGCTTTAGCTGTGCCCGAGCTGCGTATATTGCAGCGGTATATCCAGCTGGACCGGAACCAATGATGATTACGTCATTTATGTCTTGAGACACTGTTTGTCCTTAAATCGATGTACTACAAGTTTACTAACTTAAGAACAATCAATCAGACCTACTAAAGTGGGCTCAATCACTTTAGGGTTGGACTCTGAAACCTAAAGTTGAACCTGAATTTCAGAGATTCCGCCCTGATAATCGCCAGAATCTGAGCTTGGTAAATCTGGAGTCAACCAAATAAGTACATATCTACCTGAGACTGCGTCATCAACTACGACCTCACTTGATGACTCGTTCGGATTCACGTCACCAAACTTTAATGCGGTTGCAAAATCAGGTTCAGTCGAGTTAACAACATAAACTTCAGCCGAATGCCCAGCAGATATAAAGTCAACCTTTACGCCGTAAACATCATTTTCAAAACCAAGATCAACCAGAAGCCCAACACCAGCTTTACCTGACATGTCGGCATTGCGATAGTTAGATGTATTCCACGACGTGCTTAAATCACCATCGTAGGCAAGAGGCGCCTGTTCCTCATTCTCTACATTGTCGCCCAGTGGATCATAGATTGTGGCACTTGCAATGTTTGCCAACTTTCCAGTTGCTTGAGAAACTTCAATACTGGGCAAAGGCGAACTCAAAACTGCAATAGGTGCATCAGATTCATCGAAATTATTTGTCAGAAGTTGCCAACCAATCCAACCAAACAGCAAAACTGAAAGCCCAGCAATCAATGAAGAGCGCAACTTTCTTGATTTATGAGTTTGTGTAGGAGACCAGGAAACAGAACTTGCCGTCAGTCTCGATACTCGGCCTTGCAAACTTTCAGATTCCTCAACTTCACCAACTGACAACGCATCTAACACTTGACGCATCGACGAGTAGGAGCCATTTTGAGTGCTGAGGTAAAGCCGATCAATGTAAGGCTTAATTCCTCCATGAACTTGGCTTGGTAGCACTAGACCACCACCACCATTACCCAGAGCTGCAGGCAGTGAATCGACGCTGCCAAGTGGCCACATTCCAGTGACCATAACAAAAAGTAATTGACCGATACCCCGGATGTCTTGCTCCACACCATCATTGGAATCAGGACCCAATAACGCAGAGTCAACACCAAATCCAGCAAGTCGAACTTCTTGCCCTTGCGAGAATATAACGTTGTGCGGGCGGAGTCGGCGATGATAGATGCCTAAGGAATGCGAATGCAACAAGGTATTTGCAATGATTCCTAGTTGCATTAAGGCTTGATCCATTGGCAGCACTTCGCCACGTCTAACAATGAGACGGTCCAAAGTCTCGCCGTCTAACCATTCCGTAACGATGCCAACGTAAATATCCTGCGAAGACACTGAATCGCCATTGGTAATTTTGCCAGCTGGAATGACATCAAGAATTGAAACCACATCACGACGATCATTAACTGCCGCTGACTGACACTCCTGCAGCAATTTCACGCTTCGAAGATCTGTTGCTGGCAACAGAATCAAAGTAACCCAGCGCTTTAAGGAACGATCCATAGCGCGCCAAATCGGAGAACTTAAAGAACTAGCAACCTGAACATCAAGTACATAGCGACCGGCAAAAATTCTATTGGCGGCGTCACTCATAGTTGCAGTTTAGTTGCTTATTTACGTCGCACTAACGCCAGTACGGCTGAGACTTCAGAGATCCGGAACGCTTTGGCAAGACCCAGATACAAAAGCGAAAACAAGATAGCAAAAATCGCAATTGCAAGCCCCAGAATTAGCGCAGAAAGTTCGGCCTGAGCCGCAACGGCTAGCCAAACCATGAAGTAGGAAACAGCAGCAGATATAAAGCTGGCAGCAGTAACCCGAACTATCAGCCTAAGGTGACCATTTCCATTAAGTTCTGGCACTCGCTTTCCAACCCGGTGCCAGGTGAGAGCACAAGTGACCAAATAAGAAATTGAGTAACCAAGGGCCAAACCGGCTACTTTCCACCCTTCTGGCAATAGGCGAAACAGCGCAAATCCAATCAGTATGTGGAGTGCATTAAAGCCAAGATTAATCATGAAGGGAGTCTTAGTGTTCTCCTGAGCGTAATAACTACGAAGCAAAACATAAAAAAGTGAAAACGCTGGTAGGCCAATTGCAAACATAGAAGCAACTCCACCAAGAGCAGCACCTTGGGCTGCACTTGATGCACCATATCCGTATAGAAGTTCACCGATCCAAGGACCACACACAAGTAAAAAGAAGGCACTTGGAATGATTAGCGAAGACACCAGCCTCAATGAAGCTGACAGCTCACCACCGAACGCCGACAAATTTTTATCGTGTGCCTGACGACTCAACCTAGGAAGCAAAGCGGTAATCACCGAAACCGTTATTATTGAGTGCGGCAACATCATCATAAGTTGCCCCTTTTGATATGAAGTAAATCCAACAGCAACCGCATCTGGATCACTAGAAACCAAAACATTGGCAAGAGTGGTTAAGTTAGTAACCATGAGAAATGTGATTTGATTTACAAGCACAAAACCAATGGTCCACTTGGCTAAGTTTCCTACTTTTCGATTCCCAACATTTCTAAACTGAAAATTTGGTCGGAAAGTATATCCAGATTTGCGCATCGCTGGAATCAAAATGAGAGCTTGAGCCATAACCCCAAGAGTGGTGCCAAAACCAAGCAAACTAATTTGCGTCGGAGTTACTGTGGAAGTCGTTGGAACCTCTGACATAAGCGCAATGAATATACCTGCAGTCACAATCACAATTACGTTGTTAACAATTGGTGCGTACATAGGTAGCGAAAAAGAATTACGCGAATTCAAAATTTGTGATACTAAGGTGTAGATTCCATAAAAGAAAATTTGTGGAAGACACCAACGCGCAAACATGGTTGCGACATCAAACTCTTCTGGTGTCCATTCCCGCGTGGCATACAAGTGAACAATAAGACTGGCTATTAGCACAGTAAGTAAAACAATCCCTAACAGAATCAATCCAACAAGCGTTAGCAGTTGATCAGTGAATTGCTTTCCGTTGTCAACGTCATCCTCCATGTGCCTGATTAATGCTGGAATGAAGACCGCATTGATGGCACCGCCAGCAATCAAGATATAAATAATGTTGGGAATGCTGTTTGCAATCGAATAAGTATCAGAAAAAACTCCAGTTCCAATTGCGGCAACCAAGGCAATGTCACGGAACACGCCGGTGATCCGGCTAGCTAAAGTGCCAGCCGCCATGCCCGAAGTTTGCCCAAGTAAGAATGACAACGTCTGTTCAAACCACCTATTCGTAAACTAGTGTGCTGGAGTTTCTAAAGAACGTCGATCTTTTCTTCGCTTTACGAAATTGCTGAGCGCTAAAAGTATGAGCAGTCCGAAGGCTCCCCACACCAGATTACGGGCGAACTGACTGTAAGCAGCTGAAGAAATTTGGATATTTTCTATGTCTCCAAAACGCTCACCATTTGGTGCAATCAACTGTGCCTGAACATCAACAACGCCAGCACCTATCAAGGTAATCGAAACTGGAACAGTTACACGCTGCCCGCTCGCTACCTGAATCACATCAGTAGTCTCGGCAGAAAATCTAGAAGTAGCAGAACTTGCCAGGTCAATGCTGACTGATACCGTGCGGTCACTTTCATTAAGTACCGTGATTGGAATATCAGAATTTACTTCAGGAGTTGTTATCCTGCCAGAGGCTTGAATGCTTACCGCATTTAAATAGTCGTTTAGCAGTGAAATATTTTCTTCTAGGTAATCGGTAGCTCGCGCATTACTCGGCCAAAGATCTGAGAAACCTAGGATACGAGCTGAAGTAAATCCGGCAGCCAACTCTTGATCATCATAGATAGCGGACACACTCTCGGTACTAACTTTCAAATTTTGAGCTTGGCGAATTAGAGGGCGACTTAGCTCACGCGTAGCAACTGATTGTGAAGCAACATAATTTTCATTGGCTTCGGTAGCCGCAATTAAATCAAGCGTTGTCAATCTCATCCAATTATGGTTGCTCAATGCTGAAATCAAGACCGAAAGGCGTTCATTAGAAATCTTCCAGGTTGGTGGAGCTAAGACAATCACCGAACGAGAATCCTGTGGTGATTCTGCAGTCATCATTCCAATTTCACTTTTTATGCAGGTAAGAGATTTGAAGAAGTTCGCATCATTGGCGTCAGCATCGACGAGGCAGCTTGATGCACCAAGATCATGTACTAAGACCGGATTGGAAGCTGAAGTAACAACTGCTGGAGTAGTTTCACGTTCATTTCCGCGTAAGAATTCATTGGAGACGATGGATCGGATGTTTTGTTGATTGAGCAATGACACCGTTTGTCGATCGGCCACTCCCTGTACTGGCGTGTAAAAAACCTGACGGTCTCCCGCGATCTGACGAGTTTGGGTAATTGCATCAGCCAAGTTATCTTGCTGATTTGATCTAACTAGTGCGGCTAAATCAGCGTGACCAAATGGCAGTATTGCAGTATCTGGAGGCAACCCCAAAAATGCATTTTGCAATTCTTCAGTAGTGTCAGATTCGGCTTCAGCTTTGAGTTGATCTAGCCACGCCAACATTGCGGGATCTTTGAGCCAGGAAACTTTTAAAGCATCTTGATTTGAAATCAAATTGGTTAATCTCTTGGCTTCGGCCAAGTCCTTTTTTAGATCAGTTATTTCATTATTTGCTAAATGGGTGTTTAAAGTTGTGAGCGGAATTACAAATGCGACGTTTGTTGGCTTAATTTCGGAATTGAAAAACCACGGCGTAGTAATTACCGTTGCCGTACTGACACTAGGTAGTTTTGGTTGCGCACCAAAACCATAAACACCAGAAGCATCACTTCCTAGAATTTCTTCCCCACGAAATGTTATTTGCCAGTTTTTACTCTGCCCTACTTCTATGTTTCGCAAAATTGCTGAAACATCAGAAGGAATCAAGCTGGTTGCGCTAGTGGGATCAGAAATTAGTCCGGCTAGTTCGCTACGGGAACTTATCGCGGGCGTTGAAACCAGGCCTAATTCAAGTTTTGATATTGCTTGATCAGAGGTATTTGTGAAAGTTCCTGTTAAGGAGACGATGTGCTGGGCTCCAGCGGTTCCACCCGAATCGGCTACTGCTGAAATGTTTAAGCTGGTTATATTGACCGAGTCACCTTCGGCAGCTTGCGAATCGATAGCTGGCAAAAATAGGAGCCCAAATCCAATAGCTGCCATAAGCACAAGTGCACTTCTGGAGTATCCGAGTTTATTCAGGTTGATTTTAGGCGAGGATTTAAATACTTGTTGGTGGCCCACTGACTAAGAATACCTACAAATATTGGACTTTTCGTAATTACATCTAGGCTAGGTCAAGTTATGAACAACTTATCGCCACAGGCAATCGCAACCGGTGCTGTTACTTCTGCACTGAGTCAGATGCCTGATGTGATGGAACTAGCCCAATTGTTTAAATCGGCTGGATTCGAGTTCGCCATTGTTGGTGGACCTGTTCGTGACTTGATTCTGAATCGTGAGATAAATGATTTGGATTTCACAACGAATGCACTTCCGGAACAAATTCTTGGTGTAGTTACTCCCTGGGCAGATACAGTATGGGACATTGGAATCGCATTTGGCACAGTTGGTGCCCGTAGAAAAGATTTCCTGGTTGAGATAACTACTTATCGTTCAGAAAGTTACAACAATGAGAGCCGTAAACCAGAGGTAATTTTTGGTTCGTCATTAGAGGATGACTTAGTTCGGCGTGACTTCACAATTAATGCCATGGCAGTTAGATTGCCAGAACTAACTTTCATAGATCCTTTTGGCGGAGTAGATGACTTAAGCAAGAGAATTATTCGCACACCTCGTGAGCCAGAGCTTTCCTTTTCAGATGACCCATTACGCATGATGCGTGCAGCGCGATTCGCAAGCCAACTAGGTTTTACTCCAGTTGTTGATGTGCTGTTAGCTGCAACCGATATGTCTGAGCGAATAAAAATTGTTTCGGCGGAAAGAGTTAGAGACGAATTCAGCAAATTGATTATGGGAGCTCAACCAATACTTGGTCTTGAAATTCTTGAGGGTACAAAACTGGCCGAACATGTGATCCCCGAACTACCAGCTTTGCAACTTGAAATTGATGAACACCATAAGCATAAAGATGTTTATGAACATAGCTTGATAGTTCTGCAACAAGCTATCGATTTGGAAGCTGCGCACGAACCAACTTGCGAACCAGACTTGGTTCTTCGTTTAGCTGCGCTGTTGCACGACATCGGTAAACCTAAAACTCGTCGATTTGAATCAGGTGGTGGAGTTAGTTTTCATCATCATGAAGTAGTCGGAGCAAAGATTGCGCGGAAACGTTTGACTGCGATGCGTTACCCAGGTGAGGTGATTGATTCCGTATGCAAGTTGACCGAACTTCATCTACGGTTTCATGGTTATGGTCAAGGTCAATGGACTGACGCTGCCGTTCGAAGATATGTAAGAGATGCCGGTGATGAATTGGTGCGTCTGCATAAGTTAACTCGAGCTGATTGCACGACTAGAAATCCGCGGCGAGCCGCAATTCTGTCGGCTACATATGATGACCTGGAAGAACGAATTGCAATCTTGGCACAGCAAGAGGAATTGAATTCGATGAGGCCGGATCTAGACGGAAATGACATCATGGAAATTTTGGATGTGCCTTCAGGTCCAATGATCGGAAAGGCATACAACTATTTACTAAACGTTCGCCTCGATGAAGGTCCACTAACGCGAGAGCAAGCGATCGAGCGGCTAACTACTTGGTGGAATTCACAGTCTAAAGTCGACTAGTTATTGGCTCGATACTTACGAAGTAGGAAGATTGCTAAACCGGTGCTGCAACTGAGCAACATAACAGAGTAGGCAGTACCAACATTGATATTTTCCCTGATTCCCTCAGTTAGAGCGTAAGTTGTAATTCCCAGTACCAGAGCGACGTTGATCATCATGTCAAATATCGAAAACACTCGACCACGATGAGCATCATCTATGGTTCGCTGAATCGTGGTGTCAGCATTGATTTTCAACAGTTGTCCAGCGAAACCTAGTGAGGCGGCTGTAGCACACACAGCAATTAGAGTTCCAACTTGATATCCAATAAAGGTAACAACGATACTAATCGCAGTAGCAATTGTCATGGCAGCAATTAAGTGAACTTGGCGATGAGGAGAAATCTCAGATTTAGATTTGGACTTATCCGTGCGGTCGCTTAATAGGAAAGTACTCAAAATCGCTGCAGTGAATGCACCCAAGGCAGCAGCACCTGCGCATAAGCCGAAATACAGTACGGCTTCGTCAGCAGTATTGTTGGTACTCCAAGAGTTTCGAGAAAGCAAAAGTGCGTGGACTGTGAGAGCGCCAAATGCCCATCTTTGAAATGCCACGGCAAACATACTGCTTAATGCTCGGCCAGAACGAATCATGTATCTAAATCCAGCAGCTAAACCGGATAACGCATTTCGAAATTCATCGCGCATGGCGGACTCAACCAAGTGAGGTCCCAAGACGTCTTTCGGAGTAATTCGTAACGCAATCAGGGATGCGATGCCGGCAAAGACAGACCCTGCAACTACTAACCCAGCATTCACTGAATCTGAATTAGAAAGGATGTTCTGAGTAGCAAGTCCTACAGCTGCAGCTAGGGATGCAGCGGTAGTCCCAAGTGTTGGAAAAAGTGCATTGGCTGGAACTAGATCGTCCCCATCAACGACATGCGGAAGGGACGCTGATAGTGCCGCTTGTACGAATCGGTTTAAACCCAAACTAATTAGTACAAGTATTGCCAATAGGGTATTAGCGGCATGACCAGTTATGACAATTGCTATCGCAATCATCGTGATGATTCGCAACCAATTTGCGCGAACTAAAATAATGCGGCGAGACCAACGATCAATAAACACGCCAACAAATGGACCGATAACAGAATATGGCAATAACAAAATTCCAAATGCAAGCGCAATCTTTCGGGGATCTGATTCCCGTTGTGGAGAAAACAAAATGAATGTGGCTAATGCTGTTTGTAGGAAACCATCTCCAGCTTGACCAAAAATGCGAACGCCAAGCAGCTCACGTGCATTTTCATGACGCAGGACCGAAAATGACTTAATGCTTGGTCGGTTCATTTAAATCACGCTACCTCTAGATTCAACTAATTGCTGTGATGCTCAGGTAAACATCTGATGACAAAAACTAAGGGCCCCCAGTTTGACTGGGAGCCCTTAGTTAAGGAGGCCGCTTTTGTGATACTCACACCCGTAGCGCAACGGTTTATCAAGATGCTTTTTGCAGTTACTTTCCTGCGATAAAGTCCTCAACTTCTTGACGGCACTTGGTGTCGTCGTACTGAACCGGCGGACTCTTCATGAAATAGCTAGATGCGCTCAAGATTGGGCCACCTATACCGCGGTCTTTTGCGATTTTGCAGGCCCGAAGTGCATCAATAATTACGCCAGCTGAGTTAGGTGAATCCCAAACTTCTAACTTGTATTCCAGGCTCAGTGGCACATCGCCAAATGCGCGTCCTTCAAGTCGAACAAACGCCCATTTGCGATCATCAAGCCAAGCAACGTAGTCACTTGGACCAATGTGAACGTTGCGTGGATCGATCTTGTCGCGCAACTGTGAAGTTACCGACTGTGTCTTGGAAATCTTCTTTGATTCCAGACGATCGCGCTCAAGCATGTTCATGAAGTCCATGTTGCCCCCAACATTTAGTTGGTAAGTGCGGTCAACAGTTACTCCGCGATCTTCAAATAACTTTGCCAGCACGCGGTGGGTGATTGTCGCGCCGACCTGGCTCTTGATGTCATCGCCAACAATTGGAACACCAGCAGCAGTGAACTTGTCAGCCCACTCTTTGGTGCCAGCAATGAACACTGGAAGAGCATTAACGAAACCAACGCCAGCGTCTATTGCACACTGAGCGTAGAACTTCGCAGCTTCTTCGGAACCAACAGGTAGGTAGCAAACAAGTACATCTACCTTCGCGTCCTTGAGTGCTTTCACAACATCAACTGGAGTTTCATCTGACTCAACAACCATGTCGCGGTAGTACTTACCAAGTCCGTCATAGGTGTGACCTCGAAGCACGGTGGTACCAGTTGGTGGCACCTCAGAGAACTTTATGGTGTTGTTTTCGCTAGCAAAGATTGCAGCCGATAGATCTTGGCCAACTTTCTTGGCATCAACGTCGAATGCAGCAACAAACTTCACGTCTTTAACGTGATACTCACCGAACTGCACATGCATAAGTCCTGGAACTGATGCTTTTGGATCCGCGTCTTTGTAATACTCAACGCCCTGTACCAGCGATGATGCACAGTTTCCTACGCCAACGATCGCTACTCTAACTTCACTCACTGTAAGCCTCCTAGTTGTCAGTGAATTTTTCTTGCTGTCTTACTGGTTATTACCTTGCGAGTTACCGCTACCTGCGGCACCTTGCTCTCGCGAGATAAGTTCATTTAGCCAACGCACTTCACGCTCAAGTGCATCCAAGCCATGTTGTTGAAGTTCTAATGTGTAAGAGTCCAATCGTTCGCGACCCTTAGAAAGATTTGCTTGAAGGGTTGCTAATCTCTCTTCGACGCGACTGCGGCGACCTTGCAGAATATGAATCCGAGTATTGACCTCAGTCTGACCAAATAACGACATGCGTACTGCAAAAGTGTCGTCATCCCAAGCACCAGGACCGCTATCGGCGACTAAGGCATTGAAGTGGCAAAGTCCAGCATCAGTTAAGGCATAAGTAATACGGGCTCGCTTTGGATACTTTCCAGTTCCAACTTCATCTTGTTCTACAAGGAGTCCACGCTCAACCATGGACTTAAGGGCTGGATAAAGTGCGCCATATGAAATTGTGCTGAAGAGCCCCAGCACAGAAATCAAACGCTTGCGCAGTTCGTAACCGTGCTGCGGCGTCTCGGCTAGCACGCCAAGGATTGCCAGCTCTAGAGCAGCAGATCTTTTGGCCACAGCGCTTCCAAACCTTTAAAAAGTAGGGTATTTAGATGTATCAAACTGATACATCTAAAGGATACACCCTGGCTGGACTCCAGCAAACTGGCTATGTCGGGCTAGCAATCTTTCCATAAGTAATGGGTTTTAGCCTTAGTTTCTCAGTCGCCAGATTTAGGTAGCGGTCATAAGGTTGTCAGGTGAGTAGGCCAGGTTCGCATCAAAGCATTTCCGGCACCCGAGCTGGAGGCGTCAGCTCGGAACCACCGCGACCAATCCCATATCCAGCTGAAGAAGTTGCGGACCCAGTTCGCCCCCGTCATGTTTTGGATTACATTCTGGCGCGACGTGCAGTGCTCGAGCAGATCAAACATGATGCATTACTTCGGGAACAAGTTTGTGATGCTGACCCATATCTGTTGCGAGCAGCAAAGCATCACGGCGAACAGACCGAACGTGTGTGTCCGATGTGCGCTAAGAGCGAACTAGTCCATGTGACATATATCTTTGGTGACGATCTTGGTTATCTATCAGGAAGAGTTAAAACTACAAGTGAATTAAAGGTTTTGGCTTATGAGTATGGACATTTTCGAGTCTATGTTGTTGAAGTTTGTAAGTTGTGTGGGTGGAATCACCTGCACATGTCCTATGTATTGGGCGATGGCGCGCCTCGCACTCCACCGCGCGAGCCCAGAGATGTGTTGAAATAGAGGAATGGCAAACTATCCCCGCAAAGACAAACGCGGGTTGATGCGTTTCATTCCGTCGATCAAGCAAGTCCTCACCCTGGCTTTCTTGGGCTTTGGTATTGCAGTAATAACACTTGCAGTTTCAGTTAGATTGATTTCGGTACCCAAGGCCAGCGAAATTGCCACTGCTCAAACCACAATTTTGTATTATGACGATGGTGTAACGGAGCTTGGTCGACTCGGAGAAGCTAACCGAGTATCAATTGATTTCAATAAAGTTCCACTCCAAACCCAGCAAGCAGTGCTGGCAGCCGAAGACCGAGAGTTTTATGAACATGGCGGCTTCTCAATACGCGGAATTAGTCGTGCCGTTGTAACAAACTTAATTGGCGCAACCGGTGCTGGTGGCGGCTCCACAATCACCCAACAATATGCAAAAAATGCCTACTTAACGCAAGAGCGCACATTGACCAGGAAGTTACGCGAGTTAGTTCTCTCAATCAAACTCGAAACCATAATCAGTAAAGATCAAATTCTTCAGGATTACTTAAACACGATTTACTTCGGTCGTGGTGCATACGGTATCGAGACTGCCGCCAATCAATACTTTGGTAAAAGTGTTAGCCAACTAGAAGTTTCTGAGTCTGCTGTTTTGGCAGCAATTGTGCAGGCTCCAAACACACTATCTCCTGAAGAGAATCTAGATCGTTTAACCTCACGCTGGAATTATGTGCTCGACGGCATGGTGGAAAAAGGCTGGATCTCTCAAGAGGAACGAGGATCCATCGTTTTTCCCAACATCAAACCCTATGAACAGATAAATACCTTTGGTGGACCGCAGGGACACCTTATTGAACAAGTGCGCCAAACCATGTATGACAGCGGAATAACGGAAGATCAAATCAACCTACTTGGTCTTCGAGTTGTTACAACGTTTAACAAAGTGGCACAAGACGCGATGATCAATGCGGTAAATGAGGAAGGCCCAACAGAAAATATTGAAGGCTTAAGAATCGGTGTTGCATCAGTTCGACCGGAGACCGGCGAAGTTGTCGCTATGTATGGCGGAGCTGACTACCTCGATAATCAATTGAACAACGCAACTCAAATGATAGGCCAAGCTGGATCCACCTTTAAGCCATTTGCCTTGGCTGCGGGGCTAGAAAATGATGTTTCATTAGCAACAACTTTTAGTGGAAAAAACAAGACCAAAGTTGGAACTTATGAAGTAGTTAATTACGGTGACAAATCATATGGGAAGCAAGTAACCATGTTGAAGGCCACGAAAGACTCAATTAACTCTGCATACGTCGAGCTTGCAGAGGAAGTCGGACTAGATACGGTATTCAATGCAGCGAAACGTGCAGGAATTCCAGCTGATGCAGTTGGCATGGAACCAAACTTAGCTTTCACTCTGGGAACAACCAGCCCACATGTTGTTGACATTGCAGCCGCTTATGCCACATTTGCTTCACGCGGACTTCAAGCTTCTCCTTCATATATAAGATCTGTAACTACTGGAAATGGTGAGATTCTTTACAAACTCAATCCAAAACCAGTTCAAGCGTTCAGTACTGACATCGCAGATATAGTTACCTACGCACTTCAAAAAGTTGTTGAAAGTGGTACAGGCAAAGCAGCGCAGGAAGTAGGGCGTCCGGTCGCCGGAAAGACTGGAACAACTAACGACAACAAATCAGCGTTGTTTGCAGGATATACACCAGAACTTGCTACCGCTGTGATGTTTGTGAAAGACGGCCCAGATGGAAAACCAATGACATTGTCTGGCACTGGTGGCATGAGTTCAGTAACTGGGGGATCATACCCAGCCCGAATATTTGCCAACTACATGAAAGCAGCACTTAAGGATTTTCCAGTGCAAAAATTCTCAGGGTTACCCTCAGGTGAGCCGAACGGTGCCAATCCAACAAATATTCCTTCTCCTTCTCCAACTCCAACCCCTACAGCTTCACCGATTGATCCAGAAGTTGCTGAAGAAACTGTTTCAATACCGGATGTTCGGGGAGTAAAGGTTACTGATGCAACAGCGGTACTTCAAGGATTGGGCTTATCTGTAATTTTGGAATTACAACCAGAAGCCGATTCGGCGTTGGAATTAATTGTTTTGGACACATCACCAGCGATTGAATCAAAAGTGGATATTGGTAGCACGGTCACGTTAAAGGGTGTCAACGTATTACCGTAATCAGGATTCAATCGAGTCCTATAACAGAATCAAAATTTGATGTGGTGTTTCTGACGTTACATTCCAAATTATCCCCAACAGCAATAGACACGTCGTCACTCCAAAGCATTGAAACTTGCATGTGAGGAGGCTCAACAAAATTCAAGTTTTTTCCGTTATGACTGAAAGGGGATCGAACTTTTCCAATGGCCTGTGAGAAGCCTTCTGCTATTGCAACGCCCTTTTTGCGAAGTGAGCTGGCGTTAGTTGGCGCAGCCATAGCAACTCCATGAGCCGTGCCACCACTTACAACGATCAAACGCTTGTTGTTACCAGTTTCATTTTGTTGGTATCCAACGGTTTGCTTATGGGTGATTTCGTGAATTTGAAGAACGGTTCCTATGGCCTGCAAGGCACTTGGCTGACCAAGCCATAGCCGAGTTCCAACTCTGACTTCTATCGACAAATCAAAGTTATAACTCTGCATTATCTTCTTTAGTGATTTAACTTGATCTTCAGATATGTGAGACAGACTCAAGTGCCTTGGTAGCGAAAAGTTGGTAGACAACTCTTGGTACAAAACAATCCAATTCCAGGTCTCAGTCAAACTTTGCGTAAGCGTCGCGCCATTGAAGGCAGAAGAAATCTCAGTAGTGGCATCAACTTTGGTAGCAGGCTGAACAATTGGTAAGTGAAGAGATAGGCCCAAAACACTTAAGTCATTGAAACTGTTAATCAACTGCATGTCATGAGGCAGAAATCCAAAACGTGAAAGTGAAGTTTTGCCTTCAAGATAAATGTTCTTGGCACCTGCAGATCTCACGGCAGCCAATTCCACGCTGCTTACTGTGACAATGATGCGAGCAGCGTTATGTTCTAGATGCGTTCGCCACTGGGCAACTGCAGAATCATCATTTGAGTTAAATGGTTCCAAAACTAAAATTTGGCCAGAAAAATCTGCCAGGGCTTGGCCGAGCTCCCAGACTGTGCCTATTGCAATTCGATTACAGCCAAGCCGAGACGCTTCATCTGCAAGTAGACGTCGCCCAAATCCGTAGCCGTTACCTTTGATGACCGGAACTAGTTCAGCTCCGGCAGTCGCATGACTATTCATTACTGAAACAAGGTGGCCACGGAATTTTTCGGCATCAACCTTTAGTGAAAATGTCATTAGCTATCTCCGCCTCGCCATGTAGGCATCAAAGGCCTTGGCCCAGATTGGCGAAAGTACATAATCCCATTCACCCACATATTCTTGCGCGTACCCGCCAGTTCCGAGCTTGAATTGTATTAATCCAAACAAATGATTGTTGGAATCAAGGGTGTCTGAGATTCCGCGCATGTCATAAACATCTGCACCTTCGTTAAGTGAACTCTTGATCATTTCCCATTGCACTGCATTACTTGGTCGTAAATCGCGAGCAGCAGTAGTTGAGGCGCCATAGGAATACCATGAGTGATTCCCAACTCGAGTCATTGTCGTTGCCGCAATGGCACCTTCATGATCTGGGTGCGAGGCAATAAGCAAGGCAATTCGCTCGATAGCTTCTTCGCGCATTGCTGTCCACATAGTTTGAAAGTAAGAGAGTGATCGCGGGGTGAAGTGATCACGCTTGGCAGTTTCTATGTAACAAGTATGAAAAATCTCTAAATCAGAAATTGTGCCTTGGCGAATCGTGACACCTTCCTTTTCGGCTTTACGAATGTTGCGCCGCCATTGTTGATTAAAGTTCTCAAAAATTTCTTCTTCAGTTTTGCCAGCCAGATCAATTTGAAAAACATAACGCGGTTGGTAATCCCCAAATCCAGAAGCTTCAGCTTTACGTTGCTTCCAACCCATGGCACCTAACTGACTCAATAAAGCCATCCCCGCTTGATTAACTTCATCAGGTTGAACTTCACCGATTATTTTTGCGCTCTCCTGCGCAATCGCCGACTTCAAGGTTTCAGCATGCCAACGTCGAACCCAAGTATGTGGACCCATTTTGATTTGAAATACTCCACGATCTTTGGCAAAAACCACTAGCGCCTTTAGCGCTCGTTCCACGTCGTTGCTGTTCGCCCAATCTAAATCTGGACCCTCGGGAAGATACGCAAGATACTTTTCAACTTTTGGAACTTTACGCAACAGTATTAGTCCGGCGCCAACAAGTTCATCACCAGCAAACCAACCCAATGATTGAGAAGTCCAGCCTGCTTTAGTTTTGCCCCAGGCAGGTGTTTGCAAAAAAGACACGGATGAGCGACCTGCAATGTAAGACAGGTGCTTCTCGGAACTTATTTGGCGAACCTGCACGTATTCAATCTACCTAGGGATATGGGTGTCTAATGGGATTTAGATTTACAGTGACTTACGCAAAAGTTCTAGATCAGCGGGGACGCCTTCAAATGGAGTTTCCAAAACAATCGGAGCCTTCGCAGTCTTTAGGCAATTGATTATGTTGTCCATGCCGATGGAACCCGCACCAAGGTTTGCATGTCGGTCTGCTCCGGAATCAAACGAATCACGACTGTCATTGCAATGAATCAAGTCGATGCGCCCAGTGATTCCAAGAATGGTGTCAGCAAGTTGTCCCATATCGATTCCACCGGCATGGGCGTGACAAGTATCCAGACAAAATCCAACACCGGTATCACCAACTGCGCCCCAAAGACCTTTAATGGATTCCAGGCGCCGAGCCATTGAGTTTTTACCACCAGCAGTGTTTTCAATAAGTACTGGAACTTTCATATCCAACTGAGCCAATGCTTTAACCCAGTTATCAATTCCAGTTTGAGGGTCATCGCCATCAGTTACATGGCCACCGTGAACAATCACTGCTTTGGCGCCGACTGCCGCGGCGGCATTAACGTCAGTTTGAAGTA
>JBIIMD010000021.1:0-15250 GCA_044232525.1 Candidatus Nanopelagicales bacterium
CAATGTGAGCTCTTCCGAGCGGATGACGGGATTCGAACCCGCGACCCTCACCTTGGCAAGGTGATGCTCTACCACTGAGCCACATCCGCGTACAGGCTATGCCTGACCCCGTTACCTTAGCCCAATAATGGGATGGGTTCAAAGTCAGCCCACGCAGGTTCGTAAGGTGGAGACATGAGCCAAGGCCTAGCAGTTGCGATTTTTGGCAACTTTATGGCGACAAACTTCATTGAAGCAACCACTGATGTAAGCAAATTGGATGACGAAGGTTGGTGGGCAGTAACTCAGACTTTCGAGGGTGATTTTCAGGCGTTTCGATTCAGTGATATAGAGCCGCTCAGCTTGGCAAAGTTAGCTGAACTCGGTCATGACCTGAGTCATCAAAGTGTAGACATTCAGGCGTGGACATCGTCAATGTCAATGTCGCAGTACGTCGATGCAGTCGAGAGCATTAGACAGGACATTGCACGTGGTTGGGTCTATCAGGCAAATCTCTGTCGAGTACTTAGTGCTCCGTTAGCGAATGACCTAAATGTAGTTGCGCTCTGGAAATTGTTGTCTGAACACAATCCAGCTCCGTATTTGAGTGCGCTTCAAGTGTCATCTGCTATGTCAGGCCTAGGTTCGGACGTGCGCATAGTTAGCGCCTCACCCGAACTATTTCTCTCACGTAAAAATCAAATATTGCGATCCAGTCCGATCAAGGGGACTGCGCGCGTGGCAAGTGAGTTACTTGAGAAGGATCAAACAGAGAACATCATGATTGTTGATCTGGTGCGCAATGATCTTGGTCAAGTTTGCCAATCAGGCTCCGTAAAAGTTGTTGATCTATTGAGGCTGGAAGAACATCCGGGTTTGGTTCATTTAGTTTCCGATGTCGAAGGAACTTTGCCTGCTGACGTGGGTTGGCCAGGAATACTAAAGGCACTTACTCCGCCAGGATCAGTTAGTGGAGCTCCAAAGAGCAGTGCACTCGAAGTTATTCAACGTCTGGAAAACAGCGCACGCGGAATTTACTGTGGGGGATTCGGTTGGGTAAATGCTGACGATAAGTCTGCCGAGCTGGCCGTAGGAATTAGAACTTTCTGGCAAGGAACCACAACTGGAAAAAAGTTATTGCATTTTGGAACCGGCGCAGGAATTACTTGGGCTAGTGATCCTGAAGGCGAATGGCATGAAACCGAACTGAAGGCAGCGAGACTGTTGTCGATCGCAGCTATGTCGCCGGCTACAAACTTTGCATCAAATTCGTAGGTAGGCTGTTAGTTATGACAGTTACTCACTTTTGGATTAACAATGAACTCGTTCCAATTGTGGATGCCAAGGTGAGCGTGCTTGATCATGGCTTCACTGTCGCCGATGGAGTTTTCGAAACTCTGTTAGTAACTGACGGAAAAGTGTTTGCACTTGATAGGCATTTAACGCGCCTGGCAAGATCAGCGTCTGGACTTGGAATTGCAATGCCAGATGTGGCGGCAATTACTAATGGGGTCTCACAAGTCTTAACAACTAATCCAAAAGTTGATTTTGGTCGGCTGCGAATCACAATTACTAGTGGTTCTGGTCCGCTTGGATCCGATCGAACCGCTACCGCACCGACTTTAGTTATCTCACTTGCTGAACAAGCCGCTTGGCCAGCGACAACAAAAGTGCTTCTGGTTCCATGGTCTAGAAATGAAAGTTCGCCACTAGCTGGATTGAAGACAACATCCTATGCCGAGAATGTCTACGCATTGGATGCAGCAAAGGCTCAGGGGTTTTCAGAAGCAATTTTTTGTGACACCTCGGGTCGACTGTGTGAAGGAACTGGGTCAAACATCTTTCTTGTTAAAGATGATCAGATATTCACGCCATCAGAAGCTAGTGGGTTACTCCGCGGAATCACCAGAGACTTAGTTATTGAGTGGGCAACCGAGTCCGGATTTGTCATTGTCGAGCGAGACGTAGATCCAATGGAGTTGTGGGATGCTGATGAAGTGTTCATAACTTCCTCGACTCGCGACATTCACCCAGTTGCGGAATTGGCAAAGCTAGACAAGGCCGGAAATGTTGTGGATCGAAGGACTTTGGTTCCTGGATTAGTCACCGAAAAACTGGGTAATATTTTTATGACCCAGAGAGTTGAGAGATTTAATCCATGAAAAGTAATGCCCCAGACACCAAGCAGCGCAAGTCCATTGGTGATCGGCTGTATGGCAACTACATGTCACGCCGGGATTCGGCGCGAACTAATCGCGCGTTAGATGCAACTTGGCGTGCGATCATTTTGGTCGTTGGTCTAACCCTTTTGGGTCTTGGCGTATTCTTCTTGCTGTTTCCAGGACCTGGCTGGGCGGTAATCATCATTGGTTTGATTATTTTGGCCACGGAGTATGCCTGGGCAAAGAGATTGCTTGATCCAGTAAAAGAATTCTCATCTCGGATTGCCCGCTTAGTCGTGAGCGAGGAGTACCGCACAAAGCGCAGCAACGTGATCTTGATCATTACTTTCGTGATTGTCACGATTGCATATGCATACTGGGCAAAGTACGGAGCAACCATGCAGGGCTTTGAGCCAATCTTGAAACCGATTGAGAATCTATTCAATCTCGAAATCTAATTAGGTTTCCGACGCTCGCCGGCGAGCATTATATGGTCATTTGCCTGCACTCCCGTAGACTTTGAGGGCTACCGTTTGAAAAGGAACGTTTCGTGCCACAAGTTTTCGTAGGACCTGATCGGATCTCAACTGAGATCAATGCTGGCGCCTGCGCATTTGATGTTGTCGGCGACAAAGCTAGGCAAGTTGTAGTCGCCCGCGTCAATGGTGAAGTTGTTGATTTAAGTCATCCTCTTGCAGATGGCGATGCAGTTGAACCGATTCTGATCAGCGACCCAGAAGGACTTTCCGTCCTTCGGCACAGCGTGGCGCACATCGTGGCGCAAGCTACCCAGTCAATATTTGATGATGTAAATCTAGGTGTTGGTCCACCAATTAAAGATGGCTTCTTTTATGACTTCGGTACCACGCGGACCTTTACTCCTGATGATTTAGTGTCGATTGAAAAGAAGTGTGTCGAGATCATCAACTCTGGGCAAAGATTCTCTCGACGAGTTACCAATCGTGAAGCAGCTCGTACCGAGTTAAGTAACGAACCATTCAAGATTCGATTACTTGGCGCTGATGAAGATGCCACAGTTATGTCAGAAGATGTAATGGAAGTTGGTGGTGGTGAACTTACGATCTATGACAACATCGATCTTCGCAGCGGTGAGCTTCGTTGGTGCGACTTATGTCGTGGTCCACATGTTCCTGATACACGTTACATAGATGCTCGCGCTATCAAGTTGATGCGCACTTCGGCTGCTTATTGGTTGGGCGATCAAAAGAACGAATCGATGCAGCGAGTATACGGAACTGCGTGGCCAACTAAAGATGGTCTGAAGCAGTACTTGAACATGCTCGAGGAAGCCGAGAAGCGCGATCATCGTCGACTTGGTGTTGATTTAGATCTCTTCTCTTTCCCAGATGAAATCGGCTCCGGTCTAGCGGTCTTCCATCCAAAGGGTGGAATCATTCGTCGACAAATGGAAGATTATTCGCGCATCCGTCATGAAAATGCCGGATATCAATTTGTTTACACACCGCACATCACTAAGGGTGCGTTATTTGAGCAGTCAGGCCACTTGGATTGGTATCGCGAAGGAATGTTCCCGGCGATGCACCTTGATGAAGAACTACATGAAGATGGCACAGTAAAGCGACAAGGCCAGGACTATTACCTAAAGCCGATGAATTGCCCTTTCCATAATTTGATTTACAAATCACGGGGACGTTCATATCGCGAATTACCACTACGACTTTTTGAGTTCGGCTCGGTTTATCGATACGAACGTTCTGGTGTGATTCACGGGTTAACTCGAGTGCGCGGTATGACACAAGATGATGCCCACATTTATTGCACTCCGGAGCAAATGGGTGGCGAGCTGCAGAACCTTCTAGGTTTCGTGCTGGATCTGTTGCGCGATTATGGTCTGGATGATTTCTATCTAGAACTTTCAACTCGCAATCCAGAGAAATCAATTGGAACTGAAGCTGAATGGGATCAAGCAACAGCGGCACTTGCCGAAGCTGCGCAACTTTCTGGTCTTGAACTAGTTCCGGATCCAGGTGGCGCAGCCTTCTACGGGCCAAAAATTTCGGTGCAAGCCCGCGATGCGATCGGAAGAACTTGGCAGATGTCGACTATCCAAGTTGACTTCCAGTTGCCCCAGCGATTTGAACTCGAATATCAGGCATCTGATGGCACTCGAAGTCGCCCAATCATGATTCACCGCGCCCTTTTTGGCTCCATCGAAAGATTCTTTGGCGTATTGCTTGAGCATTACGCCGGCGCATTTCCGCCGTGGCTAGCTCCAGTACAGGTAGTTGGGATTCCGATTGCTGGCGCACATGTTGATTACTTGGAAGATGTTGCTGCGCAACTGCGGGCAAAAGGCATTCGGGTTGACGTAGACGGTTCCGATGAGCGAATGCAAAAGAAGATTCGCACAGCACAAACTCAAAAAGTTCCATTTATGTTGATTGCTGGTGATGAAGACATCTCTGCTGGCGCCGTTTCATTCCGTTACCGTGATGGCACTCAGGAAAATGCTGTTCCAGTAGCAGATGCGATTAATAAGATCGCCGAGATCGTAACCTCGCGCGTTCAAATCTGAGATCTAGATGTCAACTGATCCGCGTGGACCACATGCTTGGGACCGACTTTGGGCGCCACATCGCAAGGAATACTTGGCAGATGAGGCAGGAAACTTCAATGCTGACACATGTCCTTTTTGCATTGCCCAAGTAGTTTCGGATTCTGAAGGACTCGTTGTAGTTCGCAGAAATGTCAGCTTTGTTGTAATGAACAAATATCCGTACAACAGTGGTCACCTTTTAGTTTGTACTAACCGACATATTCCGCTTTACGATCAACTCACGCCTGAGGAAGTCAACGAAATTGGTGAACTGACTGGGCAAGCAATGCGCACTTTGCGAACTGTTGCCAATGCTGCCGGATTTAACATTGGATTAAACCAAGGCAATGTGGCTGGAGCCGGTGTTGCAGATCATATCCATCAGCACATTGTGCCGCGCTGGGCTGGAGATCTTAACTTCATGCCAATTGTTGGTGGCACAAAAGTTTTGCCAGAACTAATCGAACAAACTCGATTACTGCTCTCAGAAAGTTGGAGCGACTAAGTAAGCAGGTGAATTCTTAGTTGTGACGGTGCTGCCAGGAGTTAAGCCAGTACCTGCAAGCACAACTTGATTTGTTTCGGCAATCGTAATAGGTACATAAGTACTGTCAATTTTTTCAAAAAGATCTGCACTGTCTTCAGAACCCCACATGCGCGCTAAACCTTCAGTTATAGATATTCCAACCCGATCGGTGGCTTCAAAAGCATCGCAAGAGGTGTCTGCCAAGTTAAGAACCGGAACCCAAACTGGCTCAAGAATTGAAATCCAATCGCTAAAGGTGTTTACTCCAACTTCATCATCGATTGGTGTGATGGTTACAACATCTGGATGTAGCCAGGCTTTTTCTAGCTTGGTCACACTAATTGGTAGTCCAGAAGTGTGATTCTCGAGCGTTGAGTCATCTAGTCCAAGATACGCAAGCTGATCAAACAAATCTTCCCGAGCTGAACTCGTGATTGCAATGTGTTCTGGATCGGCTGCTTTAGTAACCCATTGACCATCAATCAAGGCATGTATTTCACTGGTGAGTATGTCGTAAACGCCAGTTAATGAAAGTTCGTCATCGGAATCAATTGGTAAGTATCGAACTAGTAGATCTGGTTCAAGAACGCGACTGGCAATTGCGCACAATTCATCAAAATCAGCCCGACCGTTCACCACGTTGAAAGCCAAAATGTGTCGTGGCAAAGTGACATCGCGCGCGCTCGACCAGAACTCCACAATTTTGGGATCCACACCAGCAGCGCCATCAAGTGAGGCAACGAAGGCATCGCAGGATTCCAGGATTCGTTGATCGGCCTGTGATGGACGATGCACGATCGCAACTACGTGGGGAAACTTCTCAAAGGTTGCAAATGGAAGGCTGACGGAAACTGGCTTGGCTCCCATGTTGGAATAAACCTGCGCTAGGTCTGATGTTTCCGAGGTAATTACGTAGATCAGGACGTGTGGATGCCCAGAGGGTGCGCCTGGACTAGGTAACATCGTCATACAACTACGAATAGTAGCGGCCAATTGGCAGTAGAGGAATTTATCGTGCTTGATAATGCTAACGCGCGTCGTTCCTTAGCACGCTTTATCGATCCAGTAGCCCGGCTCATGATTCGGCTCAAGGTCACACCGGATGGGATTACTTGGTTTGGTTGCGCCGCAACAATCTTCATTTCGATTGCGTTCTTGGCGCAAGGTGAGTTCTTGGTTGGCGCACTTTTGTTTGGTGCCTTTGGTCTAATTGACCTCTTGGATGGCACTATGGCGCGCATGCTTGGCACGGCTGGGCCATGGGGAGCTTTTTTGGACTCTACGCTGGATCGAATCTCAGATGCAGCCGTTATCTGTGCCTTGATCTATTTCTATGTCAGCAATGAAGGAAGTAACAGCCAACTAGCTGTGGGAGCAGGAATTATTGCGCTTGTAATGAGTTTGATGACGTCATACGCCCGAGCTAAAGCAGAGTCGCTTGATTCCAAGTGCACAGTCGGAATTGCGGAGCGAGCAGAGCGCAACTTGTTGATTTGGATATCATTACTGGTCTCAGCTTTAGTTACTGACGTTATGCCGTACGCGTTGGGATTGCTTGCTGTGCTATCAACAATTACTGTGATCCAGCGCATTCTATTTGTGCGAAAGCAGTTGGTGTTACAAGCGTGAAGTGGCGACTGATTGATTTCGGGTACTGGCTGGGTTGGAATGCGCTTTGGATTATGCCTTCCCGATGGGCCTATTTTCTCTTTGCCAAAGCGGCGCAAATTGTTTGGCGTAAGGAATCAAAGCAAATCCGGCAACTTGAAATGAATCTTGCTCGAGTTCTTGACTGCGAAGTGTCGGATCCCAGGATTCGTCCGCTCAGTCTAGAAACTATGCAGAGCTACATGCGCTACTACTGTGAAACATTTATGTTGCCCAGATGGACTGACGAGCAACTATTTGGAAAAGTTCGCACTGAGGGCTCTGAAGAAGTAATGGATGCTTTGAAGACTGGTGGCGTGGTTCTAGCGTTGCCACACTTGGCAAATTGGGATTGGGCTGGAGCTTGGGCCGCACGAAGTTTTGGTTCGTTGTGCACAGTTGCTGAACGGTTAAGACCAGAGGGTGTCTTTCAAAAGTTCTTGAAGGCCAGAACAGATCGTGGGATTACTTTGATGCCATTGTCTGGTGAAGGTGGAACTTATGAATACCTGCGGGATCACGTAAACCAAGGTCGAGTAGTAGCCCTACTGGGTGATCGTGATGTTGCAAAGAGTGGGATGAGCAACGAGTTCTTTGGTCACCGCACATCTTTGCCAATCGGCGCTGCGTTACTTGCAATTGATACCGGTAGGCCATTGTTTACTTGTGCACCTTGGTATGACGGAGAAAACTTAGTTATTTCCTTTGATTCCGAAGTGGTATTTGAACGTAACTCAGTTCAAGGTCTAGATCGAGTGCGTCGGGCTCAAGAAGTAACGCGACTTATTGTCTCCAATTTTGAGACGCACATAAAAGCGCACCCAGAAAATTGGCACCAACTGCAACCAGTTTGGCCAGACTTAGTGGCTACGGATGCAAAAGCATGAGAATCGGAATTGTTTGCCCATATTCATGGGACATCCCAGGTGGTGTTAGTGCCCATGTTGCGGACTTAGCTGAAGCTTTAATTCGAATGGGCCATCAAGTGAGTGTGTTAGCGCCAGCGGAATTTGATGAACTGTTGCCGGAGTATGTGGTTTCAACTGGCAAGCCACGAGCGGTTAAGTACAACGGTTCGGTAGCACGCCTTAGCTTTGGCCCAATTGCAGCCCGAAAAGTTTCCAAGTGGATCGAAGATGGAGAGTTCGATGTACTTCATGTGCACGAACCGCTAGCTCCAAGTCTTTCAGTATTAGCATGTTGGGCGGCTAAAGGACCAATAGTTGCAACTTGGCATTCCTCGATGGATAAATCACGCATGATGTTGACGCTTTCAAAGCTAGCGCAAACCGCAATGGAGAAAGTTTCCGCGCGAATAGCCGTTAGTGAAGCTGCACGAACAACTTTGATAAAGCATGTGGGTGGTGACGCGGTTGTAATTCCAAATGGTGTTGACATATCAACTTTCATTAATGCAAAGCCAATGTTCGGTTGGCCTGGCGCAAATCAGTCGATCGTTTTTTTGGGTAGAGGTGATGAACCACGCAAAGGCTTGTCAGTACTAGTAGAGGCTTACCCAGAAATTAGACGTCAGCATCCTCAGGTTCGACTGCTAATTGCTGGACCGGGAGAGCCAGCAGACGCTTTGAAGAAACTTTCGCGGGAAGATCGAGCAAGTGTGACGGTTCTTGGCATGGTTGCGCCACAAGATAAAGCGAGCGTGCTGGCATCAGGAACTATTTACATTGCACCAAATACGGGAGGTGAGTCCTTTGGCATTGTGCTGCTTGAAGCTATGGCAAGTAGCACACCAGTAGTTGCCAGTGACTTAGAAGCGTTTAAGCGAGTGCTTGATAATGGCAAAGCTGGAATTACTTTTGAGAACGAGAATTCTGCGGACTTGGCCAGAGTCGTTTCTGAGTTACTTTCGGACCCAGCTCGATGTGCCGAACTTAGTGCTGAAGGAAAGTTGCGGGCGGCGGAATTTGATTGGTCTGTCGTTGCAGAGCGCATCATTGATGTGTATGAATCAATCAGAGTCCCAGGCGTGAAGGTGGAACCTGACTTAACTGGTCAAATGATTGGTCGACTTGGACGTGGCAGAATAACCCCAGAATCACGGAGTGATTAATGAATAGTCAATCGATCGTCATCATTGCGGTAATTGCATTTTCAGTTTGGTATTTGTCGCATCAAGCGGGACGACTTGATCGATTACACCACCGCATTGAAGTAACTGAGTTGGCACTACACGGACAACTTGTTAGGCGTGGTGGAATTGTTGCGGAATTGGCCGCAGTACCTGGGATCGATCCTGCGCTTTCAGTACTTTGGGGGCAAGCCGCACATGAGGCATTGATTTTGCAAGAAGTTGCTTCCCCTGAACGAACTCAGGTTGAAGACGAATTAACGAGTATTTTGGTCATGACTTTGGATGAACCAGAGGAAGTCAACGAAATCCGAAGCAACCTTCATGCTTCAGCACTACTAGATGAGCTCGCGCAGGTCTGCGATCGCATCAAAATGAGCCAACAGTTCCATACTGATGCGGTGCGCGATTGCCTTGAAATCCGCGAGCAATTCTTGGTTAGGTTTTTCCGATTGGCAGGCCGGGCAAAGCCACCTGTCCCAGTGGATCTGGATGTCCAGATTCCGCCGGCCTTAGTCGACTAGCAAAAATACCTTGGATCGCTAGACTTGGGGGAACCTAAGAAACTCCTAAAGGATAATCATGGCAACGGATGCAAAAAGCACAGGCGTAACTGGCACTACTCGCGTTAAGCGCGGCATGGCCGACATGCTTAAAGGTGGCGTCATCATGGACGTCGTTAATGTAGAGCAGGCCAAGATTGCTGAAGATGCTGGCGCAATTGCGGTAATGGCGCTGGAACGCGTACCTGCAGACATTCGCGCCCAGGGTGGCGTAGCCCGCATGTCTGATCCGACCATGATCGATGAAATCATTCAGGCAGTTTCCATTCCAGTTATGGCAAAAGCTCGCATCGGACATTTTGTTGAAGCGCAAGTTATCCAAAGTCTTGGCGTTGACTACATCGACGAATCTGAAGTTTTAACTCCAGCTGACTACATCAACCACATAGACAAATGGGCTTTCACTGTTCCGTTCGTATGTGGTGCTACAAATCTTGGTGAAGCACTTCGTCGTATTAACGAAGGTGCCGCAATGATTCGCTCTAAGGGCGAAGCCGGTACCGGTGATGTTTCCAATGCAACTGGCCACATCCGCACAATCAAGGGTGAGATCCGCCGACTATCTTCCATGAGCAAAGATGAACTTTATGTCGCTGCCAAGGAGCTGCAGGCACCTTACGATTTAGTTTGTGAAGTTGCTGAAAAAGGCGCGCTTCCAGTTGTGCTTTTCACTGCCGGTGGAATTGCAACTCCTGCAGATGCCGCGATGATGATGCAACTTGGTGCTGATGGCGTATTCGTTGGTTCTGGAATCTTCAAGTCTGGCGATCCAGTTAAGCGGGCAAACGCAATTGTTCAGGCAACGCTTCACTTTGATAACCCAGACGAAATTGCCAAGGCATCACGCGGTTTGGGTGAAGCGATGGTTGGAATCAACGTAGCTGACATTCCAGTGCCACATCGTCTGGCTGAGCGCGGCTGGTAGTTGCTATGTCCCCAGTAATTGGGGTTCTCGCAATCCAAGGTGACGTGCGGGAACACGCACGTTGTCTCGAACAGCTCGGTGTTGATGTACGACTTGTGAAAACTGCTGAGCAACTTAAAGGCATTGCAGGCTTGGTCATTCCAGGTGGAGAGTCAACGACCATGAGTATCTTGGCCGTTAAGAACAACTTATTTGGGCCATTGCGCGAAATGCGAACTCAGATCCCAATGTACGGATCGTGCGCTGGATTGATCATGCTGGCTGACTCAATCTCGGATGGCCGTGCGGATCAAGAAACCATTGGCGGGTTGAACATTACTGCCAAGCGCAATGCATTTGGACGCCAAGTTGATTCATTTGAAATTGACTTAGCTATTCCAGCGATTGGTGTACCGGATTACCATGCAGTGTTTATCCGCGCGCCACTAGTTGAGGCGGCAAGTTCAGATGTTGAAGTGTTGGCTACGATTCCGGCAGATAAATCACTAACCGGTACGGATCAAGTAGTTGCGGTACGACAAGATAACCTAATGGCAACGTCGTTTCATCCTGAGATAACTTCAGATTTAAGAATTCATAAATATTTTGTAGACATGGTGAGGTCAGCATGAGTGGACATTCCAAATGGGCAACCACAAAACATAAAAAAGCTGTGATCGATTCCCGACGCGGAAAACTTTTTGCGAAGTTGATTAAGAACATTGAAGTAGCAGCCAGACTTGGTGGGGGAGATACGTCGGCAAACCCAACGCTTTACGATGCAATCACCAAGGCTAAGAAAAACTCAGTCCCTAACGACAACATAGATCGCGCAGTAAAGCGGGGCTCAGGTGCGGAAGCAGGTGGCGCTGACTATCAGACCATCATGTACGAAGGCTATGGTCCAAACGGCGTTGCGTTACTAATTGAATGTTTGTCAGATAATCGCAATCGCGCTGCATCTGATACACGCGTTGCCGTCACTCGTAATGGCGGCAACATGGCTGATCCAGGTTCAGTTTCGTACATGTTTGAACGTAAAGGTGTGGTCATGGTGCCAGAAGGCTCTGCAACAGAAGAGCAAATCATGGATGCTGTACTTGATGCTGGCGCCGAAGAAGTTAATGATCACGGCGGCAGCATCGAGATTATTAGTGAATCTAAGGACGTAGTAGCGGTTCGACAAGCTTTGCAGGCTGCTGGGATTGATTACGAATCAGCGGAATCAACATTTGTGCCAAATATGACAGTTCCGGTAGATGCGGACACGGCTCGTAAGGTTTTTGCCTTAATTGAAGCCCTAGAAGACGTTGACGATGTCCAAAATGTTTTCACAAATATCGACATTTCTGACGAAGTTTTGGCCCAATTAGCTGACTAAGGCATAGCTAGTGGCGACACTTAAGTGGCTACTTGCTGCGAATCAAGCCCGAAATCCTTCACTTTTGACTAGTTATGGCATAGGCTTTCGAACAGATGTTCGGAGGAAATATGCGGATTTTGGGGATAGACCCAGGTTTAACGCGCTGCGGTGTTGGGATTGTGGATCTCAACAGCAACCGTCGGGCATCTTTTGTTGCTGTACATGTGATTCGCACACCCAGTACCAGTGAATTGCCAGCCAGGCTTTTTGAGTTAGAAACTGGCTTAACCGAGATGTTTGACAGCTATCAGCCAGATGCAATTGCGATTGAGCGAGTCTTTAGCCAACACAATGTGCGAACTGCAATGGGAACTGCGCAGGCAAGTGCCGTAGCGATGTTGATAGCGGCGCGCAATCAGTTAGAAGTCGCTATGTACACGCCAACTGAAGTTAAAGCCGCGGTCACCGGATATGGTCGGGCCGATAAAGCTCAGATCACATCCATGGTTACTCGGTTGCTAAATCTTGCCGAGCCAGCTAAACCAGCCGATGCAGCCGACGCTCTTGCCTTAGCTCTTTGTCACGCCTGGAAGGGTCATGGCAAGAATCGAATTGCTGAACATTTGGCGAAACAAGCAGCGGTTGGTGTCTGATGATTTCATCGTTGCGAGGCCCGGTTTTAGAAATCAGATTGGATTCACTTGTGATTGCAGTTGGTGGAGTTGGCATGACTGTTATGTGCTCACCTGACACGATCTCGCAGGCTCGAATAAATCAAGAGATCATACTCTTTACGTCGTTGGTTGTTCGAGAAGATTCACTTACGTTGTTTGGCTTTGCAAACTCGGAAAATCGAGAAATGTTTGAAGTGGTTCAAGGAGTTTCAGGATTTGGCCCAAAGTTGGCATTTACGATCTTGTCATCGTTGCCAGCTGATGAACTTAGAACCGCTATTGGCAATGAAGATGTCGCGCGCTTGAAGCAAACACCCGGTGTTGGTGCAAAGGGTGCACAGCGATTAGTTCTGGAACTCAAAGATCGAATTGGGACACCTTCGTCTGGTGCTAAGCGAGGCACGAGTAAAGAAGCGCAGTGGCAGATTCAAGTTGAACAAGGTCTACTTGGTTTGGGTTGGTCACCACGTGATGCCCAGCGGGCAATCTCAGCAGTGATCGAAGAAGGCGCAACAGATTCTCAAGAAACACCTGAGTTACTTCGGAGAGCCTTACAGATTTTGGCCGGCGCATGAGTGATCGTATGGTGAATCCAGAGCTCTCTACCGAGGAGAGAGTAGCTGATGCTGCCTTGCGTCCAACTTCGCTTTCGGAGTTTGTCGGGCAGACCAGAGTTAAAGATCAGTTGAGTTTAGTTTTAAGCGCAGCCAAACAACGCAATGCCAGCGCCGATCATATTTTGCTATCAGGACCTCCGGGGCTTGGCAAGACAACTTTGGCCATGATCATTGCGGCCGAGGTTGGAGCTCCACTTCGAATTACTAGTGGTCCAACAATTCAACACGCTGGTGACTTGGCAAGCATTCTTTCAAGTTTGGTTCCTGGTGAAGTTTTGTTCTTAGATGAAATCCATCGCATGTCTCGTGCTGCCGAAGAAATGATGTATTTGGCAATGGAAGATTTTCGCGTTGATGTAATGGTGGGCAAAGGTCCAGGTGCCACTTCGATCCCACTTGAGTTACCGCCATTTACTTTAGTTGGAGCAACTACGCGAGCGGGAATGTTGCCAGCGCCGCTGCGTGATCGCTTTGGCTTTACTGCGCACCTTGATTACTACGAACCGATTGAACTTGAATCAATCGTGATTAGGTCTGCAAAACAACTCGGGATTGCGATTGATGCAGATTCAGCGCGCGAGTTGAGTCGACGGTCTCGAGGCACACCTCGAATCGCGAATCGACTTTTACGCAGGTCTCGTGACTATGCCCAAGTGCACCATGATGGTGATTTGAATTTGGTGCGAACTCAAGCAGCGCTGGAACTTTATGAAGTGGATGACCTAGGACTGGATCGGTTGGACCGAGCAGTTTTGGTTGCACTCATAGACAAATTTAGTGGCGGGCCAGTAGGGCTATCGACTCTGGCACTTGCAGTAGGTGAGGAACCTGAGACAGTGGACACCGTTTGTGAGCCATTCTTGGTCCGTGAAGGCTTCATAACTCGAACTCCGCGCGGACGCGTGGCAACACCTGCGGCCTGGGCTGCGCTGGGTCGGAAACTACCTAAATTGCCCAATCAACTGCCACTGGACGACTGATGGGTGGTCGCTCGGACCGCTGTTTTGCACGCTAAACTTGTCTGACAATCAGTTCTACGTGACCGAATAGTTTTTGTTTCCAATCCGAAAAGGCTTAACAAGTGGCTCAGCATTACCGTCCAGGTCGGTCATTACTGATCTTTACCCTTGGTTTGATCGGATTGATGATTTGGACCTTCTTGCCTGGTGGGGCCTATACGCCCAAACTTGGCTTGGACTTACGCGGCGGAACCCAAGTAATCTTGTCCCCATCTGTCCCGTCAGGTGAAACGTTATCGCAAGACCAGTTGAACCAGACGGTAGCAATTATTCGTCAGCGCGTTGATGGCTTCGGCGTAGCAGAGTCTGAGGTGACAATTCAAGGTACTGGCAACGGTGCAAAAATCATTGTCACGATTCCGGGTGAAACCAGTCGAACAGTTGTTGATCAACTAAAGACAACCGCCCAATTGAATTTTCGACCAGTTCTGGCAATTGATTTTGGTTCACCGCCTCAGGAGGGTGCAACACCAACTCCTAGTGCTAGTGCGTCACCTGAACCAAGTCCGACACCAACTGAAAGCTCATCACCAACTGATGATGCTTCGCCAGCTACAAGTGAATCACCAGTAGCTAGTGCGTCACCTGAACCAAGTCCGACACCAACTGTTTCTGTAGCACCTGAACTTCTGGTGCCACCAATTCAGTCACCTGATGGTGCGGGAGACTTTGCAGATCGATTCGCTGCATTGAATTGTGCTGAATCAGACATCCTTAACGGCTCTACAGATGACCCTGCTCAGTACTTGATCAGTTGCGAAAAAGATGCATCAGTTAAGTACGCTCTGGCTCCAGCCGACTTAGTTGGAACTGATATTGATAGTGCTACCGCAGGACTGCCACAATCAGGTGGCGGTGGCTGGCAAGTAGAGCTACAGATGACTTCAGAGGGCGCCAAGAAGTTTGCGGATTCAACAACAAAACTTTCAGCGCTTGAATCACCAAACGATCAATTCGCAATCGTGCTCGATGGTGTCGTAATCAGCGCACCTTCGGTTAATGAGGCGATCATTGGTGGGTCAGCTGTTATCTCGGGTTCATTTACTGCCGACGAGGCGCGTGCCTTAGCTCAAGTTTTGAAGTACGGTGCCTTGCCAGTTGGACTTGAAGTAGATGAAGTACAACAGAT
>JBIIMD010000027.1:0-11751 GCA_044232525.1 Candidatus Nanopelagicales bacterium
CCAACTCCAAGCGGGACTAATTGCCGGTGGTTTTGGCTTGCTTCTGGTCGTTGTTTACTTGCTGCTGTATTACCGTGCGCTAGGTCTTATTGCGGTAATTAGTTTGGTCGCTGCTGCGATTATGACGTACTTTTTGTTTGTTATCTTGGGGAATAGCATCGGATTTACACTCACTTTGGCAGGTGTTGCGGGAGCGATTGTTTCCATCGGTATCACCGCCGACTCGTTCATCATTTACTTCGAACGTATTCGTGATGAAATTCGTGAAGGTAAACGCCTAAGAGTTGCTATTGATCAAGGCTGGACGAGAGCTCGTAGAACAATCTTGGCCGCTGACTTCGTTTCGCTGCTTAGTGCCGCAATCCTGTACTACTTGTCTGTTGGTAGCGTTCGCGGTTTTGCATTCACACTCGGTCTCATTACGTTCGTTGACCTTGCGGTTGCCTTCCTGTTCACGCGCTCACTGGTCACAAAGCTTGGGAACTCGAAGTGGATGAATGCTGGTTCAGCCTGGACTGGAGTTTCGCCAACTCGACTTGGGGTAAAAACCGCAACATCGGAGGTAACTAATGGCTAGTTTCAGCGAACTAGGAAATAGCCTCTATCGTGGCGATGTTTCGTACAACATTGTTGGCAGGCGCAAGGCATGGTATCTAATATCTGCAATTTTGATCATTCTGTCGATTGCAACTCTTGGTGTGCGTGGATTGAACTTGGGTATCGAATTCAAGGGCGGAGCAGAATTTTCAGTTCCACTAGAAGTCGCCAATGATGAATCAGTTTCGCAGGCTCGCGAAACAGTATTGGCAGCTGGTGAGACACCTTCAACGGTAACGATTATTGGTGGAGACACGATTCGGATCCAAACCCCAGCTCTATCTACGGATGCATCCAATGCCCTTAGTGCTGCGTTAGCGGAGTCATTTGCCGTGAGTGAAGCTAACATCAAGGTCCAACTTGTTGGCCCAAGTTGGGGTGAAGAAGTTACGAGGAATGCAATTCAAGCGTTAATCGTGTTCTTGGTGCTAGTTGCGATCTTCTTGTCGATCTACTTTGAATGGCAGATGGCCGTTGCAGCGTTGATTGCTTTGGCTCACGATGTATTGATTACGGTAGGCATCTACGCACTAAGCGGATTCGAGGTAACCCCGGCAAGCGTCATTGGTTTCTTGACGATTCTCGGTTATTCGCTTTACGACACGGTTGTGGTTTTCGACAAGGTTAAAGAAAACACCAAGGGAATTCACGGCGGATCTCGAACCACCTACAGTGAGGCTGCAAACCTAGCTTTAAACCAAACCTTGGTGCGAAGCATCAACACCTCCATTGTTGCCTTGCTGCCTGTACTTTCCATTCTGATTGTTGGAGTGACACTACTTGGTGTTGGTACGCTTAATGACCTTGCACTATCGCTCTTTGTTGGCATGTTGGTTGGAACATTCTCATCAATCTTCATTGCAACTCCTTACTTGTGCCAGATGAAAGAGCGCACTCCAGAAAATATTGCACTAGCAAACCGCGTCAAGGCACGTCGTGGAAGCAGTGAAGCAGGTAGCGATATCAAACTTGATGTTAAGACGGCAGGAAGCCTAATCGTTAAGCCTGCTGGGCCTAGACAGCAACAGGTTAAGAAAACTCGTTCCCGCAGAACTGGAAAGTAACTAAACATGGATCGTGCCGGAGTTACTGCCTTAATTGCAGAGATTCCTGACTACCCACTGCCTGGTGTTGTGTTTAAAGATGTAACCCCAATCTCGGCCGATCCTGATGCAGCTCGTTGGGTCAATAGTGAAATTGCAGCCCGGTTTTCTGGCGCGGGCATAACTCACATAGTTGGCGTTGAGGCTCGTGGGTTTATCTTGGGTGCTTCCTTGGCTGCACACACGCACCTAGGGTTCGTCCCAATTCGCAAAAGTGGAAAGCTACCGCGGGCAACCTTCCGAGCGGAATATGAACTTGAATACGGAGCTGACTCAATTGAGATCCATCAGGATGCGCTTAGCAAGAACGACCGAGTCCTCATTGTCGATGACGTACTGGCAACAGGTGGTACTGCCTGCGCAGCCATTGATCTGATTCAAGAATGTGGTGCCGAAGTTATGGGGATAGCAGTCCTGCTGGACCTGGCATTTCTTGGTGGTAGCGCAAAGGTAGCAAATCGAGACTCCAGAATCGACGTCTTCGCAGTCTTGTAAGTTTCCAAATAGAATGTGGGATAACTAGGGAGGCGATATGACAACAGATTTGTCTGCGCACCTGCCACTTGCCCTAGCAGAACGGTTTCCACAGGGGATTGAGACACCAATTCCGGATCAACTTCGCGAAGTACTCGATACCTTGCTCAAGTTTCATCCAGGTAGTGATGAATCGGAAATCATTCGGGCATATCAGACTGCGGATTACTTACATCGCGCCCAAAATCGTAAATCCGGAGAGCAATACATAACTCACCCAATAGCTGTCTCTGGCATGCTGGCTGACTTGGGTATGACCTCATCGACGATCATTGCCGCCTTGTTACATGACACTGTCGAGGACACAGAGTACGACTTAGAGCACCTGCGTGCTGATTTTGGCGATGAAGTTGCTGGTCTGGTCGATGGCGTTACCAAATTGGACAAAGTTAAGTACGGACAGGCTTCCGCATCAGAAACTGTTCGCAAAATGGTCGTCGCAATGGCGCGAGATATTCGGGTACTTGTTATCAAGTTAGTTGATCGGCAACACAACATGCGAACACTTTCGTATCTGTCGCCCGAAAAGCAGGAGCAGAAAGCTCGTGAGACTTTAGAAATCTATGCGCCCTTAGCTCATCGACTAGGAATGAACTCAGTTAAGTGGGAGTTAGAAGATCTAGCATTTGCCTCGCTATATCCAAAGATGAGTGATGAGATCGCACGATTAGTGTCGCAGCGCGCTCCGGCTCGTGACGAAAGCTTGAAAACAATTGTTGACTTGGTTGATGCTGATCTGATCCAGAATGATGTCAAGGCGTCGGTTAGTGGAAGGCCAAAGCATTTCTACAGCATCTACCAAAAGATGATTGTCCGAGGTCGAGATTTCGACGACATTTACGATCTAATTGGCGTCAGGATTTTGGTTGATAGCGTTCAGGATTGCTACGCCACACTAGGAATAATTCATAATCGTTGGAATCCGGTGCCAGGAAGATTTAAAGATTACATTGCGATGCCAAAGTTCACTATGTATCAGTCGTTGCACACAACTGTTATCGGTCCAAATGGCAAACCCGTTGAGTTTCAAATCAGAACTCAAGAAATGCACCGAGCTGCTGAGTTTGGCGTTGCTTCGCATTGGCGTTACAAGCAAGACAGGGTTGCTGGCAAGGATGGTCCAGACGATCTAGGTTGGGTTCGACAACTTTTGGATTGGCAACGGGAAACCGCAGATCCCGGCGATTTTTTGGATTCATTGCGTGATGACTTAGGCGCAGCAGAGGTGTATGTATTTACTCCAAAGGGCGAAGTGATGGCATTGCCTGCAGGAAGTACCCCGATTGACTTTGCGTACAGCGTGCACACGGAAGTAGGTAATCGATGTGTTGGCTCTCGCATTAATGGAAAGTTAGCTCCACTCGACACCAAACTTTCCAATGGCGACAATGTTGAAATCATTACCAATAAATCGGATTCTGCGGGACCATCTCGTGACTGGATAAACATAGTTGCAAGTGCTCGCGCTAAGTCCAAAATCAAGGCCTGGTTCTCGAAGGAGCGTCGAGAAGAGGCGATTGAAGCGGGTAAGGAAGCAATTGTTCGCGCCATGAAAAAGAGTGGGGTTCCGCTACGACTGCTTTCAAATAACATGCTCAACACCTTGGCACTGGAGTCTAATTACGCGGATGTTAGCGCTCTGTACGCAGCTGTAGGTGAAGGCCATCTTGGCGCCCAAACTGTGGTGACTCGACTAACTACCTCGCTAGGTGGCGACGAGGGATTGATCGAAGACGCTTCGGAGCAAGTGCTACCAAGTCGCGTTGCTAACCGTCGGGATGCAAAGCCAGATCCAGGAATTACTGTGATTGGTGCGGATGACACTTGGGTTAAGTTGTCTAGATGCTGCACGCCAGTTCCTGGTGATGAGGTCTTGGGATTTGTAACTAGAGGCTCTGGCATTTCAGTTCATAGGACTGATTGTGTCAACGCGGACGCGTTACGCGCACAGCCAGAAAGAATTGCCGAAGTCGCCTGGACACCAGGCAAGAGCAGTATTTTCCTAGTAAATATCCAGGTGGAAGCACTAGACCGTGCGCGACTACTTTCCGATGTAACCCGAGCACTATCCGATCAACACGTAAACATTTTGAATGCCTCGGTTACTACGACCAAGGATCGGGTAGCGATTTCAAGATTTACATTTGAGATGGGAGATCCATCGCACTTGAATCAGGTTTTGCGAGCAGTTAAGGGAATTGACGGCGTATACGACGTCTATCGAGTTTAGTTACTACTTAACCTAAAGTTGCCGCGCCAGAGCGAGCCGCATCAAGCAAGCTTTGGGCTTGGGCAATTTGATCCTCTAACTTAGAAACATCGCTAGTCTTACCCGCAGTATTAGCTGCAGCTTTTTGCTTTTCAAGTTTTGCAATACTGGCCTCAAATGAAGTGACAAGGGAATTGGCACGATCCACAACCTCTGGCTTGGAGCGATGCCATTGTTCTTCTTGCACCTTGCGAATTGCATCCTCGACAGCCTTAAGTCGACGTTCGATCTTGTCCTTGTCATTGCGAGGAACATGCCCGGCCTTTTCCCAGGCCTCTTGAATTTCGCGCAGTGCCGCTTTAGCTGCCTCGACGTTTGTAATTGGCAGCAACGCCTCAGCCTTTTTGACTAATTCAAGTTTGACTTCAAGATTCTTCGTGAATTCTTCGTCACGCAAGGAGTTGGCTGCATTGCGATTAGCAAAGAACTTATCTTGGGCAGCCTTGAATTCAGCCCAGAGTTTTTCTTCCTGGCCCTTAGCAGCACGTGCCGTAGTCTTCCATTCGTCCATTAGTTTTTTGTACGCAGTTGTGGTGTTAGCCCACTCGGTGGATTCGGCAAGCTCATCAGCCTTCTTGATTAATGCCTTCTTGGCATTGACTGCCTCGGTACGTCCAGCGTCCAAAGTTGAAAAATACGCACGACGCGCTTTGTCGAATGCAGATCTTGCGTGACTAAATCGCTTCCAAAGTTCTTGCTCTTTAGCGCGGTCAGCATTAGGCAATTTTTTCCACTGGTCAAGTAGTTCTTTGTACTTTTCGCCAGTAACTTTCCAGGCGTTGGAATTCGCTAGAGATTCTGCAAGGGCAACTATCTCTTCACGCTTGGCTAAAGCAGCAGCCTTTACTTCTGCTTTTTTAGCACTGGTGGCGGCTTTGTGTGCTTCGAATCCAGCGAGCAACGATTCTTTTCCAGCGCGAATCTTTTCTATGTCACCCAATAAGTTTGGATTCTCAAGAGTCTTGTCGATTCGCTCGATTAAAGTGGTAATCGACTCTGTGTTGGCTTTGCCATCCTTGAGGCGTGCTGCTGCTAACTCAATCTCGGAAATCAAGTCGTGGTAACGCTTTGTGAAAAACTCCAAACCTTCGCTTGGGTCACCAGCTGAATATTGACCTACCTTTGACGCTCCTGACGGACCGTTTAGAAAGACATTGCCTTCGTCATCTACATAGCCAAACTCGTTAGTTGTTGTCATGACGTGTCCTTTTGTTCGGGTCCCATAGGGGCTCTTGGTTTGCCATCCAATTATGGCGTAGTTGAGGCCTTACTAATGACGACCGCTTGGGCCGGAAGACCATCGGATGATCCATCCAAAACCCCAGCAGATGCAACGTTATCTATGACATCAAGTCCTTCAGTGATTTGTCCCCATACCGAGTAATTCGGTGGCAATGGCGAATCTTGATACACCAAGAAGAATTGGCTGCCATTGGTGTTCGGACCGTTATTTGCCATAGCAACCGTGCCACGAGGGTAAACATAAGTGCCATCCGCGCCTGCAGTGGGTAAATTTTCATCGGCAAAGCTAAAGCCTGGGCTGCCAGTTCCATTACCGGCTGGATCGCCACATTGAAGAACGAAGATTCCCTGGGTAGTTAGGCGATGACATGAGGTGTTGTTGTAGAAGCCTTCATTTGCCAGCCAAGCAATGGTTCCAACTGTTGTTGGTGCGTTTGAGTCAGCTGCAAACTTGATTACCCCACAGTTTGTCTCGAGGCTGAAATCGCTGGCAGTTGGTAGTTCAGTAGTGGCACTGCCGTACGTGATGTTATTTGCTCGAACTACGGCTGGTTCTTGACAGCCAGGAATTGGAGCATTTGTAGAAATTGATAACGGGGCTGGCGTTTCTGGAGCACTGGCAGAAGGATCAGCAATTATCTCGTCTGGCTGATTCTGATAAGTGACAAATCCTATGGTGGCAATGAACATCAAACCTAAAGCCGCAACACCTATAAATCGGTTTCTAACCCTGCGGTGGGCACGGCGATCTTGTTGTCGAGCAAACTTGGCGCGGGCTAGGTCACGTTCTCGTTTTGAAGGCACAATTCATCATTCTACGGTGCCCTAGATATGAGCAAATTCGCGGTAGCCTAGGGGAAATCTAGGTATCAGGTGTGTGATTATGTTAATCAAGAGTTTTGGTGCAGGTCCTTGGCAAACGAACTGTTACGTCATTGCGCCCAGCGCCAATTCTGAATGCATAATCATCGATCCGGGCCTAGGCAGCGCTCCTGGCATCAAGGAGATTATCGCGGAGCACAATCTCAAACCGATTGCCACCATGTTGACGCATGGTCACATTGATCACATGTGGTCTATTTTCCCGGTGGCAACCGGATATGGAATTCCTGCCTACATACACGGATCTGATCGTTTCCTGCTAAATGACCCAGGTGCTGGCGTATCTGTTGAGACCAAGAATGCATTAATGGAAATGATGGCCAGCGACGATGTGTTTGCTGAGCCTGAAGACACTAGAGAAGTGACTGACCACATGACGATGGAGTTGGCGGGACTTAAGTTCACTGTGTTGCACGCGCCAGGTCATACGCAAGGATCAATCCTGTTCGATTTCGATGGCGATGTGAATCACGTGTTCACCGGTGATGTGCTTTTTGCTGGCGCGATTGGACGTACCGATTTACCTGGCAGCTCGCCAGCCGATATGGATACTTCATTGCGCGATGTGGTTTTGAATTTGCCTGACTCTTCATTGGTTTTCCCAGGTCATGGCCCAACAAGCAACATGACAGTTGAAAAAAGTAGTAACGAGTATTTGTTGCGGGTCGCAAAGGGTCTAAGCGCAATATGACCGAACTCTTCAAAGCTCCAAAAGGAACTTACGACGTAACGCCTCCGTTTTCCGCGCTGTGGCTAAAAGTTCGCGACTCACTTTCAACTCCACCAAGAAATTCTGGATACGGATATATAGAAACTCCGATCTTCGAAGACACTGCTCTGTTTGTTCGCGGCGTTGGTGAATCAACAGATGTGGTTTCTAAAGAGATGTACACATTTGAAGATAAGGGTGGCCGCAGCTTGACTCTTAAGCCAGAGGGTACTGCTGGTGTACTTCGCGCAATGTTAGAGAATCGAATGGATCGCGGAGCTTTACCTGCAAAAGTTTGGTACACCGGTCCGCACTTTAGATATGAACAGCCACAGTCCGGCCGATATCGCCAACACACTCAAGTGGGCGTGGAAACGATCGGATCTTCGGATCCTGCACTTGATGCTGAAGTCATTTGGATGGCACATCATGCCCAGCGAAATATTTTGGGTCTTAAGCAGGTTCGCATTCTTGTCAACTCATTGGGTTGCCATGAATGTCGACCTGGCTATCGCAAACTTCTTGTTTCATTTCTAAATAATTGTGATCTTGATGAGGCAACACGAGCTCGCGCCGAGATCAATCCGCTGCGAGTTTTAGATGACAAACGACAAGCAGTTCAGGATCAATTAATGGACGCTCCATTAATGCCGGATAACCTGTGCGCAGCTTGCTCGGAACATCACGAAAAAGTTCTTGGCTATCTAGATGCCTTGGGTGTGCAGTACGAAAAAGAACCACGTTTAGTTCGGGGTTTGGATTACTACGTGCGAACAACCTTTGAATGCGTTCACGATGGTTTGGGCGCTCAGTCGGCCATTGGTGGCGGTGGGCGATACGACGGCCTGATCGAAACCCTTGGTGGTCCAGCTATTGGCGGCGTGGGTTTTGGCTTGGGTGTAGACCGAACTTGTCTCGCAGTTCAGGCGGAGGGATTGAAGCTGGTCGATGAGGCTAGTGCCGAGGTATTCCTAATACCGGTTGGTCAAGAAGCAATCACTAGAGTTGTGGAATTATCTGGTGCAATTAGGTCTGCTGGAATCAATGCTGACATCGCTTATGATGGCAGATCCATCAAGGCTGCTATGAAGAGCGCAGACCGCAGTGGCGCAAAGTTTGCAGTGATTATTGGTGAAGACGAGATGGCTGACTCAACTGCTGTGATCAAAAACCTCGTAGATGGATCACAAGAGAGCCTGCCGGTAGAATCACTTGTAAGTGTTTTGCTCGATCGAACCAAATAGTCCAATTAAGGAACTCTAAATGCTAAGAACTACCAATGCCGGCGCGCTCCGTTTAAGCGATGCTGGTTCGCAAGTCACACTGGCTGGATGGGTAGGCAAGCGCCGCGACCACGGTGGTATTGCATTTCTAGATCTCCGCGACTCAACAGGCACAGTTCAAGTTGTGGTTCGCGATGAAGCAGTAGCTGGGGAACTCCGATCCGAGTTCTGCCTCCAAATCATTGGCACAGTCGAAGCTCGCCCCGCAGGAAATGAAAACTCTGAGATCGAAACAGGAGAAATCGAAGTCATTGCAGATTCAGTTGTAGTGCTTAGCAAGAGTGCACCCCTTCCGTTCCCAATCGATGATTCAATCACAGTTGGTGAAGAAACCCGACTGAAGTATCGCTATTTAGATTTGCGTCGGCCTGCTGCTGGAAATATCCTGCGAATGCGTAGCAATGTCAATCGCTTGGCGCGTGAAGTTCTACACGATCGCAATTTTGTAGAGATTGAAACTCCCACACTTACTCGTAGCACTCCAGAAGGTGCGCGTGACTTTTTGGTTCCAGTGCGCTTGCAGCCTGGTCATTGGTACGCATTGCCACAGAGTCCGCAGCTTTTCAAGCAACTCTTGATGGTTGGCGGCATGGAACGTTATTACCAAATCGCGAGATGTTACCGAGATGAAGATTTCCGTAAGGATCGTCAGCCAGAATTCACTCAACTTGATATCGAGATGAGTTTCGTTGAACAAGAAGACATTCTTGAAGTTGGCGAAGCGATTGTACGCAGCCTGTGGCAAGGAACTTTGAATTACACAATCGGTGACATTCCTCGGATGACTTATTTCGAGGCTATGGATAAATATGGTTCCGACAAACCAGATTTGCGCTTTAACATTGAACTATCTGATTGCACTAACTATTTCAAGAACACCGAGTTCCGGGTATTCCAGAATGATTATGTCGGCGCAGTTGTAATGCCAGGTGGCGCAGATCAACCTCGTCGCGCATTCGATGCTTGGCAAGAATGGGCAAAGCAACGTGGAGCCAAAGGTCTTGCTTACGTGACCTTTGACACCGATGGAACTCTTGGCGGCCCAGTTGCAAAGAACCTTTCAGACAGTGAACGCGATGGTCTGGCGGCTCACCTTGGTGCTAAGCCAGGCGATTGTGCATTCTTTGGTGCTGGAGACAAGTCCAGCACACAACAATTACTTGGTGCGGTTCGACAAGAAGTTGGCGAGCGTTGTGGGCTAATTGATGAGAGCCAGTGGTCGTTCCTTTGGATTGTAGATGCACCAATGTTTGAAAAGACTGATGACGGTGGTTGGACTGCAGTTCACCACCCATTTACTTCACCAAACTCCGAATGGGTTGACCGATTCGAAGAAGCTCCAGATCAGGCTTTAGCTTGGGCATATGACATTGTCTGTAATGGCAATGAAATCGGTGGCGGGTCGATTCGTATTCACCGCAGCGACGTTCAGGAGCGAGTCTTTAGCCTGCTTGGTCTGAGTGACGATGAAGCTCGCGAAAAGTTTGGCTTCCTGTTGGATGCCTTTGCTTACGGGCCTCCACCTCACGGCGGTATTGCATTTGGCTGGGACCGAATCTGCATGTTGCTTTCGGGTGCCACAAGTTTGCGCGACGTAATTGCGTTTCCAAAGACCGGCGCTGGCTTCGACCCACTAACCAGTGCGCCAACTCCAATCACTGATCAGCAGCGACTTGAGGCTGGGATCGATGCAGATCCATTCGCTCAAGACGCAAGTGATGACTGATTCACTGTTTGATCAAGAATCGGGCGGTTCACCGCTAGCTGTGCGAATGCGCCCACGAACACTTGATGAGTTCGTTGGACAGCGCAAAGCGATAGCGATCGGTAGTCCATTACATAAACTTTTGCAGCCCACCGATGTCGACACAAAATCATCAGTCATTCTGTGGGGACCGCCAGGAACTGGAAAGACAACGCTTGCACAACTCATTGCAAGAGCTGGTTCCGCAAAGTTTATGGAGCTCTCAGCGATTAATGCTGGAGTTAAAGATGTGCGTGAGGTAATCACGGCGGCTCAGGAAAACAAATCGCTTTATGGTGTTTCAACAGTTTTATTTGTTGATGAAGTGCATCGTTTCAACAAAACTCAACAAGATGCGTTGTTGCCAGGAGTTGAGAACGGTTGGGTGACGCTAGTTGCTGCTACAACTGAGAATCCTTCATTCTCGGTAATCGCGCCGCTGATGTCCCGTTCACTTCTAGTGACACTCTCTGAGTTAGACGATTCTGAAATTTCAAACGTCATCAATCGCGCGATCACAGATCCTCGTGGATTAAACGGTACTGTCACAATTACCTCAGATGCTCGTGAAATGCTGATACGACTTGCCGGCGGAGATGCCAGGCGAGCACTAACTGTGCTCGAAGCCGCAGCTGGAGTTGCATTAGGTAACGCGCATTCAGAAATTTCGGTTGATGACATCAGTTCAGCAAGTGATCACAATGTCGTGCGATATGACAAAGCTGGTGATCAGCATTACGACATCATCAGTGCCTACATCAAGTCGATTCGTGGCTCGGATCCGGATGCAGCGCTGCATTACTTAGCACGGATGCTTGAGGCCGGTGAAGATCCACGATTCATTGCACGCCGATTGATGATTAGCGCTAGCGAAGATATTGGACTTGCTGACAACTCGATGTTGCAGGTAGCAGTTGCTGCCGCGCAGACTGTGGCGCTAATTGGAATGCCGGAAGCAAGAATCACGTTGTCACAAGCCACGATCGCATTGGCGTTGGCACCAAAATCCAATAGTGCTTACCTGGCAATTGACCAAGCCATCGATGACATTCGAACTGGTGACATCGGAACGGTCCCAGCTCACCTGCGGGATTCGCACTATGCCCGCGCTGGAGATTTAGGGCATGGCGTTGGGTATTCGTATCCACATAATGAGGTTGCTGGTGTAAGCGAACAGACTTATCTGCCCGACCCATTAAGTAATGCCAGGTACTACCAACCAACAGATCGTGGAGAGGAAGCAGGTTTGCATCAAGTTTGGAGCAAAATTCGTTCCATTCTGGGTAGGGATTAAGCCGAAACCTACTTAGTTCGTTAGGGTTTAGGGGATAGCGAACCAGGTTTGTGGGCTTTTACTCGCAAACAAACACTTTATAGAGAGAGTTGAT
>JBIIMD010000044.1:0-8059 GCA_044232525.1 Candidatus Nanopelagicales bacterium
CAGGCAACTGCCACCACCTTGCTTCAGATTCGAGTTGTTGCGCATGCGCTAAGAGCTTGGCCTACACCTCTTGGCGCGACTATCAATGCCTCAATTACCAAGTTTTCTGCGGATGGAACCACAGATGATGAGGGTGCACGAAGTAACCTTGAGACTGTTGGGCGTCAGGTTGAACAATTTGCAACCTGGTCGCGTAAATAGTCATTAGCTTTCGGGAGCAAATTCATGGCAAAGATCGCAACTACGGTTTACGAACAGATACGCACCGCAATTCTTACTGGCGAATTGTCAAACTCTGAACGATTAGTTGAAGAAGATCTTGCTGTCAGCATGGGTAGTTCTCGCACACCTGTGCGCGAGGCTTTGCGTCGACTTGCGGCCGAAGGCTTAGTAGATGTTTCACCAAACCGCGGCGCACGTGTTGCGGAATGGGATGTGCACGACCTACGAGAAATTTTTGATCTTCGGTCAATTCTGGAATCACATGCTTGTGAACTAGCGACACCACGTGCTTCTGCTGCGGAAATTGAATTCCTTGAAAACATTTGTACCGAGATGGAGGAACTTGCCAAAACTGAACTTTCTTCAGAAACTCGACTGCCCGCACTTGCAGCTCGAAACCGAATCTTCCACGGCAAAATTATTGAGATGTCGAACTCAACCCGACTTGGATTGCTAATCGAAACTTTGATCCACGTACCTATTGTTATGCAGACTTACAAGGTCTACTCACCTGAGGCATTAGAGCGCAGCCTGCATCATCATCGTGAGATTGTTAATGCGATGAAAGCTGGCGATGAGGTTTGGGCCTCGAGTGTGATGCGAGCTCATGTTTTGGCAGCCCGCGAAGAGATTCTTGGCCAAGGCGAAGAAGTCTAAGAACTTAGAACTAAAAAGCGAGCACCTGCAAAAGCAGGTGCTCGCTTTTTAACGAGAGATATTACTTGCCAGCGCGAGTCTTCATCAAAGGCTGAACCTTTGTTCCGAAGACGTCCATGCCAACGATGAAGTCATCAAATGTCAACATGACACCCTTGACGCCTGGGACGGTATCAATTTCATCCAGCATGCGAGCCACTGAGGCGTATGAGCCAACAAGTGTTCCCATGTTGAAGTTAATTGCACCTTCTGGAAGTGCAATGGTAGCTGCGGTACTTGTTCCATCAGCATTGGTTGTGTCTGCAGCAGCCTGACCAGCCATCCATGACAATGCGCCAGCATCTGCGCCAGCGTTGTAGTGCTTCCACTTAGCCATGGCCTTTTCGTCTGTTTCATCAGTGATAACCATGAACAGAACGTAAGCACCAATGTCGCGACCAGTTTCCTTGGCTGCACGAAGAAGTTGATCAGCACTTGGAGCAAATGCCTTTGGTGTGTTTACACCAGTGCCCAAAATGAACTGGTAGTCACCGTATTCAGCACAGAAGCGCATACCGCGCTCAGACTGTCCAGCACAAACTAATGGAATCTTTGTCGAAGGCTTTGGCAACATTACGCAGTCATCCATCTTGAAGAATTGACCCTTGAAATCAGATGATCCCTTAGTCCAAAGTTCCTGCATTACGCGGACGTACTCTTCGGAGTATTCGTAGCGGTAACCGAAGTATTCATCTCCAGGCCATAGACCCATTTGATCGTATTCACCCTTTGCCCAACCGGACACGATGTTTACGCCAAAACGTCCTGGCGCGATTGAATCAATAGTTGTTGCCATACGAGCAACCATCGCTGGTGGCAAAGTAAGGATTGCAGTTGAAGCGAAAAGTTTGATCTTTTCAGTTCGTGCAGCAATCGCTGCCATCAAAGTGAATGACTCCAGGTTGTAATCCCAGAATTCACTCTGGCCGCCGAAGCCACGTAGCTTGATCATTGAAAGAGCGAACTCAAAACCATACTTTTCTGCGCGCTGAACGCACTCAAGATTCAACTCATATGATGGTTTGTACTGCGGCGACGTAGTTGAAATCAACCAACCGTTGTTGCCAATAGGTATAAATACTCCGAGATCCACAGGGGAACTCCTTCCGGTTTCAAATCGCAATCTAGTCAGTATGGACACAGATCCACACAGTGCGTTTCTCTGAAACTTAGTGCGAAAATCGATCTTTGTCCTCAGGATTGTGCATTTTGTGTCCAAAGAGAACATTTCAAGACGCATTTACTGGGTTTTTCAGCCAAAAATCTCAACTTTGTATACATTTGGAGTAGTTGACCCCTCGATCCTGGAGCTTTAATGCCAACAATAGACGTAAATGGCCATTCAATGTATTACGAAGTTTCTGGAATTCCAGGAGCCGATAAAGCAGTAGTGATGGGCGGTTGGGGAACTTTTTGTCATGGAAAACAAAAAGATGCTCCGCGTTACTTATTTGAAACGTACGAAGTTTTAACTTTTGACTATCGCGGAATGCGAGATAGTACTGACGACTACACACAAGAAGCATCTATGCAACTGTTTGCTGATGACTTAGCGAAACTTCTTGATCACCTGGGCTGGACCAACGTTCACATTGTTGGCATGGTCGGCATGGGCGCCTGCATTGGACAAGAGCTTGCATACGCCCGCCCCGACCTTGCACGTTCATTAGTCATGACGGGAACTTGGGCTTATGCAGACCCAATCATGGTTGACCAATTGGACAGCATGACAACAATGCACCAAGAATCTGGCTTCTATGCATTCCAAAAGTTTGTCGCATCATTTTCTTTCCCTGGAGATTTCTACAACGAAAATCGGGGTCGGCTACTTGGCGATAACGGAACCTGGGCGGACTTAAACGGCAACCTAGCAGCGCACGAACGTTACGTGCACGCTTGTAATAACCACGACGCACGCGAGCGTTTGCCTCACATCAAGACTCCATCCCTTGTGTTGCATGCTCTGCAGGATTCAATTACCACAGCTCGTCACACCCAAGTGATTGAGGACTTGATTCCAAACTGCATTGGCGTGACTTGGCCAGATGCATCACATGTAATCGCTGGAAAGGATCAGCGAATCCGGTTTGATGCCCTCCTTAAAGAATTCCTAGAAGCCAACTAAATTTTTAGCAATTCGTTTCTTAAGAAGTAATTGAATCTGCCGTTAGCGGCAGGGATAGTACATACTGGGTCAGTTATGTTTTCAAACAAGTATCTGCTAGCAATGGTGCTGGCCATGGTTGGCTGGGGTGTTGCGAATCCAATTGGTGACATAGCAATTGATTTCATCGATCCAGTTTCGTTTTTTGTAATTGAAATCGTAAGTGGCCTGGTTTTGTTCTTTATGGTCGCCTTAGTGGTTCCATCACTTCGCAAAGCAATTCGTCAGGTGCCGTGGAGAATTGCACTTCCATTTGGGTTGATTCAGCCTGGTCTTGCCTACTTGCTTGGCAACATCGGTTGGCAGTACGGCACCGTTACAACTGGTGCAATCCTGATGTCTAGTGAAGTCATCTTTCTGGCAATTGGTGGCGCATTATTTCTGCGAGAAAAACTAAATCTTTGGTCTTCAGTTGCCCTGTTCGTAGGTGTAACGGGCGCAATTGTTGTTGGAGTAGCTGGGCAATCAAGTAACCCGGAAACCGCTGGGCAAACCGTAGATGTTTTCGGAATAACTTTCTCAGCAGGAATTATTGGTGCGGCGGCATTCCTAGGTGTCGGTCTGTGTGGAGGAATTTACGGACTTTTGATGCGGCGACTGAAATCAGATGTTAATACCGTTGCGTTAACTCTTGGCCAAATGACTTCGGCAAGCTTTCTCTCTGTAGTCGTGCTTCTGGCTACCAAAACCGATATTCCAACTCCACAATCTGTTGGCCCATACTTCTATATGGCTGTACTCGGAGGGATCATCGGCACTACATTGCCATTCTTGTTGTTTAACTTTGCTGCGCCCAACTTAACTACTAAGCAGACGGCACTTTCGCTCAACATAATCCCAGTAGTTGCAATTCTCTCCGGCGCCGTAGTTGGCCGAGGTTTACCTGTAGGTGCGCAGTATGTAGGTATTGTGCTCGTGCTTATCAGCTTGCTCGCACTGGAATCTGGACATGATGAAGAGACCGATTCCGCCTTGACCTCCCCAGCTTTTCCCCAGTCCTGACTTACTGCTAATGTTCACTTGTACTAAATCAACACGAATAACAATCACGACCAAGCACCGCTAGCTCAACTGGCAGAGCAGCTGACTCTTAATCAGCGGGTTGGGGGTTCAAGTCCCTCGCGGTGTACTTGAAAAGGTCCCTGTAGGGACCTTTTCTGCGTCTCTCACTACGTTCGAGTAACTCACGTCATTCGCTTCGCGCGAGTTACTCGATTCTTAGCCATCTTTGAGGGTTTTTATGTTTGTCTCTCACTACGTTCGGTTACTCAAGCACTCATTACTCGGTTTCACGAAATCGGACAGTAGGCATAATCTGCGTAATACTGGATTAATCTCCAAGTAGGTCTATGGTCAAAATATGAGTATCAAAAATTCAAATTTTGCTGACTTAACCAACGCAGTGAAAGATGCATTTTCAAGATTTATTGATTTTGCTGGCGTTTCAACCAGACCACAATTTTGGTACTACATTTTGGTTACAGTGATAGCCTCCGCAGTTGTTGGTATAGCTTTTGGTGAGAATGGACAAAATGCTCTAACCCTCATCATTTTACTTCCTACCATTGCCGTTTCCATTCGCAGAATGCATGACGTCGGTAAGAGTGGTTGGTTCATTTTGATACCGATTTATAACATTGTGCTTCTGGCATCTCCAACTACGGTCGCAGCGACAGTCAATAAGAAATCATTTCTAGTCCGTGCTGGGCAATTCATTGCAGTGAGTCCAATCATTGGTGCTTTCTTATACTCACTCCTAGCGGGAGGATCGATGTTTAATGAGAGTACGGGTGGTGGCGCCTTTATCTGGGGGTTATTCATCACTGTGCCAATTGGATTGATACTCATTGCTATTGGCGTGACTGTTGAGTTAACTAAGCGCTCAAAGTCCTAATCCGCGGGTTGGGGATTCAAGTCCCTCGCGGTGTACTTAATGCACATTTAACAAACTAAAGCTTTAGTTAACCAATGTATACAGATCTCTATTTCCTTTAAGATTGGAATTGAACCTTCACTTCTTAAGGCGGTTGTTGAGATGCAGGTTGGTACCCTTCCTAAAAAGGTTTCTCAAGAGAGACTGATTGAGAAACTTCAGAATATCAGCAATAGTGAAGAGCAATTCGTTTTCGCTTGTGATGTTGTTGAAGGATTAAGCAAACACTCCATTTTGGCAATTTCGAATGAAAGACTCACATTCCTAGATACAGACCTAAATTCCCCTAGAAAAGACATTGCACTGAACGAAATTGCAGACTTTAAGTTTTCATGGACAGGTCTGACTATAGACAATGGGGCCGAAAAGTTATTCTATGCAGTCAATCCCCAAGATAAAAAGAGTCTCATTGAGTTGAATGAAATACACAGTTTTGTGAATCCAGACGCTAAGACAAGTAAAGAACTTTCAAAAGCTGCGTCAGAGGAAAAGAAGCGCCTGAAGAAAGAGGAACAGGCACGCCAAGAAGAGGAAACAAGAAAGCGGATAGAAGCCAACCTAGAGATGTGCGGACGTGTGGTGTTGTCATCTAAGTTGCATACTTTTAAGTCAAAGGTTGTTCTCTACGAAAAAGGATACGTTTCAATTGGTGGCGGTTATCCGGAGAAGTTGTTGGCTATTTCAGGCAATGCTGACGTCACAAAGAAGAGTGGTGCTGGACGTGCAGCAGGAGCACTGCTCACATTTGGAACCAACCTAGATGCAAGTACCACAATGAGAGGAAACGTTTACTTGACCATTTTGACAGACGTTAAATCCCACGTTCAAACAGTGGCACTTGAAAATGTGAGTGGTGGTGAAAACCCTGTCCAGCGAATGAACGAAATAGTTGCGGCTGGTGAATTCATATTGAAATCTTTAGAAGGCAAATCAACTCACGTAGTTTCAACCACAGGTGCAGGAAATGATATAGCAAGTCAATTAGCACAACTCGCATCACTTCATCAATCAGGGGCGTTATCAGACCAAGAATTTGAACTGGCAAAGGCAAAGCTTTTATCCAGTGGTGACTAGTACCCACTCTCCAGAAACTTTCTAGAAATGCCCACTCACCCTTTCTAATTGAATGTCTTTATCTATGAAATAGGAATCAACTGGCAAGTTACGAAACTTGAATCTTTAGTCCATTCCATCTTGGAGGCGTCCCAGTTGCAGCAAAGCCTTTTGCTGTTGATTTCACATAAGCTTTTGCGCCACTTTCGATATCAAGAAATGCATCACTGCCAACAGTTGGTGCATTGCCGAGGAATGTCACTTTGTTCATTTTGGATGCACCGTAGAATGCTCCAACTTCAATGCTTTTGACGCTTGCGGGGATCTTAATTGAAGTAAGCGAAGTTGCTTTATAGAACGCATATTCTCCAATTTGCTTTAACTTGCTGTTCGAGGCAAATTTTACAGTTGATAGTGATTTTGCGTTATAAAAAGCTAGGCCTTCAATGTCTGTGACACTTGCGGGGATCTTGATTGAAGTAAGCGAAGTTGCATCGTAGAACGCATATTCTCCAATTGCCTTTAACTTGCTTTTCGAGGCAAAGTCTACAGTTGATAGTGATTTTGCACCGAAGAATGCTCCGCTGTCAATGTTCTTTACTGCGGAAGGGATGTTTATGCTTTTGAGTTTGGTAGAGAAAATAAATGCATAATCACCAATATGAGTTGCCCTCTTAGGTATTTTGACAACACGTAACTTAGATCCTGCAAACGAATAGTCTCCTATGACTTTGACGCTTGTAGGTATCGTGTAACTTAAAGACGTCTTCCCTTCCGGATAGATGATTAACTTCGTAGTTTTCTTGTTAAACAAAACTCCCTTTCTAGAAGTGAAGTTTTTGTTCTTACTATCAACGGTTATAGATCTAAGTTTTGTGGAACCATAAAACTGATAATCCCCAATGACTTTAACGCTTGCTGGGAAATTTATACTGGTCAATTTTGACGTGCCAAAGAACGCGCCATCTCCTATGGTCTTGACTCCTGATGAGATTTTTATATCAGTGAGCTTGGTAGCGCCTTCAAACGCACTACTCGCAATGGCGGTTACGCCTTTTGGAATTTTGTAACGAGTTGATGTCTTGCCGACTGGATAGACAACCAACTTCGTAGCTTTTTTGTTAAACAAAACCCCGTCTATCGAAGTGAAGAATTCGCTTTTACTATCAACCTCTATGGCCTTAAGTTTAGGTGTACGAGAAAATGTCGTTGCCCCTATTTTTTGGACGCTTGCTGGAATTTTAATTTCTTTAAGTTGTGTTGCGCCTGAAAATGCACCGTCTCCGATATGAGTTAACTTAGACCCAGACGAAAATGTGACCTTCGACAACTTGGTCGTACCTACGAACGAATAATTTCCGATGCGCTTTACGCTTGCGGGAATCTTAATGCTTTCAAGACTCGTTGCATTCTCAAACGCGTTGTCTCCGATTTGGGTAACACCCCCGGGAATCTTGATGCTTTCAAGTTTAGCTAAGCCAGCAAACGCTGCCACTCCAATTGTTTTCAACTTACTGCCCGAAGCAAACTTGACCTCTTCAAGATTTAGTGCATAATAAAAAGCTTCCTCCGCGATGGACGTCACGCTCGATGGAATTGTTGCTACACCGGCGCACTCTGAACCGTCTGAAACAACGTTCTCTATTACTCTGAAGCTTCCAGTAACTTGGCCGTCAGAAATGCAGTCAACTGTCCCATTTTTGCCATCAAAGCTGCTAGCTGCGTGAGTAGGACTGAACATCAGACCAGATAGTGAGATTGCTAAGCAACTTACTGTGATAACCAAGCGGCGCATGTGTGAATCCTCAAGTTAGATAATTTGAAAATAACAATATTCAAAATTGTCTTGCTTCTTGTAAATCTTTACCTTTCCTTTAATCAGCATAAACTCCTGAGCCAAAGGAAATCTCCTCATTTGTCAATTATTTGGCTAATCTCCAGTGATCGGAGTTTGGTCATAACCACACCAGCCATCATTGCGACGCAAGAAT
>JBIIMD010000005.1:0-26695 GCA_044232525.1 Candidatus Nanopelagicales bacterium
CGTGGCAAAAATTGCAGTTATGGGCACCGGTTATGTCGGACTTGCGACCGGGGCCTGCCTCTCTTCTCTGGGCCACACCGTTGTATGCCTAGACATTGATTCTGCAAAGATCTCAATGTTGCGGAACGGACAGATTCCGATTGTGGAAACGGGACTCGCCGAATTGGTTGTCTCAGGATTATCTGAAAAGTCCCTTTCGTTCACCACCGAAATTTCTGAGGCGATTCCGACATCAGATGTCGTGTTTCTATGCTTACCGACCCCGCAAGATGATGACGGAAGCGCTGACTTGTCTTATGTCGAAAGTGCAGTAGCTGATATTCGTTCGGTTCTCAAGCCAGGCGCCATATTGGTAAACAAATCAACAGTTCCCGTAGGTACAGCTGTTCGGGTACAGAACATTCTCCAACGCGACGATGTGCATGTTGTTTCTAACCCAGAATTCCTGCGCCAAGGAACTGCCATACATGATTTTTTACACCCGAGTCGCGTCGTTATCGGTGGCGATGAGCCTGTAGCAACCGCCGCCGTGGCTGCCCTCTATTCAAACGTCCAAGCTCCAATTTTGCAGATGAAGACAGCATCAGCAGAAGCATTAAAATATGCGGCAAATGCTTTTCTCGCGACAAAACTCACTTTCATAAATGCAATGGCAGATATTTGTGAAGCAGTCGGTGCTGATATTTTCGACGTCGCCACCGGAATCGGAATGGATCCTCGGATCGGTTCAGACATGTTGCGTGCTGGGCCCGGATGGGGTGGAAGCTGTTTCCCCAAAGACACTCGTGCTTTAGTGAGTATTGCAGCTGACAGTGGATATGACTTTGCTCTCCTACGCGGCGTGATTGAAACAAACGACCAGCATTATGCGCGTATTGCAAACCGTGTTATTGAAGAATGTGCTGGGTCGGTTGCAGGGAAAGTCATCGCATCATGGGGGTTGACATTTAAGGCCGAGACTGATGATTTGCGTGATTCGCCAGCAATCAAAATTTTGACAATGTTGCATGATGTGGGAGCAAAAATCCGTGCCTATGACCCCACTGCAAAACAGCCTTATAAGGCTTACCCGTGGATCGAGATTGCGGCATCGCCTCTAGAAGCGTGCGTAGGAGCAGACGTTCTTGCCGTTCTGACTGAGTGGAAAGAATTCGCAGAAGTCGACCCACAGGAAGTCGGTCAACGCCTAAAGGCCAAGATGGTTGTTGATGGTCGCAATTTGCTTAATCGAGACTCTTGGCAAGCCGCTGGCTTTACTTATAAAGGTGTTGGTCGCTAGTGCCCTCCTTAATCGCACCAATTAAGCGTGTCTCTGCCGCACACGAACTCTTGTGGAATCTCACATTGCGTGAATTACGCACCAAGTATCGCAAGAGCATCCTCGGGTGGACATGGTCCATGCTGAACCCATTGGCAACCGTTGCAATTTACACATTTGTTTTCGGGTACCTATTTCAGGCCAAGGCTCCAGCAGGCGATCCCAGCGGCCTTCAAGTCTTTGCTTTGTATTTATTGTGTGCGTTGCTTCCATGGAACTTTTTCATGATGGTGACAAATCTCGGTATGAACTCAATGCTGGCGAATGCATCGCTAGTACGAAAAGTGGCATTTCCACGCGAAGTTCTCGTATTCTCAAACTCACTGCATGGCATTGTGCAGTTCAGCATTGAACTGGCGCTACTTACCATCGCACTTTTAATTGGCGGCAGCATGTTTTTGCTGTGGGTACCAGTTGTTCTTCTTCAAATGGTTCTATTAGCTTTTTTCGCAACCGGACTTGCCTTGGCCTTAGCTGCTGGCAATGTGTATTTCCGAGACCTCGGATACTTATGGCAAATATTCGGCCAGATCTGGTTTTTCGCAACTCCAATTGTGTACACACCGGCAGTACTTGATGGCCGCCTCCCATCGTGGGCTGGTTGGATATGGAAACTCAATCCCATGGCGGTCTTCGCTCAAGGTTTTCGACGGTCAATGTATGACGGCAAATTCGCTGGCTGGAGCAACCTTGGTGCTTGTGCACTCGTAGCCCTACTTTCCATGGTCATCGGGTGGTCTCTCTTCACACGGTTCTCACGCCGCTTTGCTGAAGAGCTGTAAGTCACTGGTAGGCGATGAGACATTTGGGTGTCGGAATTGTCTGACGAATTAGACTTAGTGGCGTTATGAGTTGGACCTACTTATGAAAACTCGACAGATTGAAATTGGTTTGTTCTCAATAGTTTCAGTTGGATTGTCCTATTACATCGGTGGTTACGGGTTAGCTTTTGTATTCTTCGTAGCGATATACCTTTGGCTCGTGTTCGGGACGTTCGACTTTCTTCCAGGACACCTGCGCTTTCTTGGGGCACTCATTCTTAGTATTTTGCTCCCAGTTGTTTCCGCGGTTGCCTTCTTGCCGGCGCTGGCAAGAATTTCATGGCTGAGATCCTTTGCCTTCGAATCCCATGAGAATGCATTATCCGACTACATCAGTTTTGACTCATCCACCTTGGGAAACACAAGACCTCACACTTTTTTCCTGATGATTTTTCTACTTTCTATGGTCCTTACCGGATTCGTCGCTCTTCAAAAAAAGGGAAACTTAGGAAATGTACTTGGTCAGACTTCGTCTGGCAGGTTCAAACTGGAATCTGAACCGATTGTTTGCCGCTATTCAGCATTGGTACCACTCATTGGACTTTCCTATATTGAGCATTTAGATAGAAGCAAAGCGATTGCATTTATGATGAGTGGAGACTCTCGAAACGTATTTCTGACGGTGATGCGGTTACGAATGACTTCCAGATATCCAAATCCCATCAACATGATTACTGGCGGTCAGTTCGGAGAGGTTCTGACCGCCGTGATTTCGACATTAAATGGAGTGTCTGGGTTCCCGAGAAAAGAAGATATCTATTCAATGCGAAGTACTTACGCTTTAGTGTTTGTACTAATCAGTTGCAGCATCGCCGTCTTTTTTGCAAGTGGGCCAGTCAAAAACTCGCCAGTGTGGAGGCTATTGAGAAATCTATCAGTGGTTGCAATAGTTCTAGTTGTAATTCTGAGTCCGTATCCTTTTGGTGAAATCTTGAGGTCTGGTTTTTTCTCTTTTAATGTAAGTTTGGGTTTCTTGGCGGCCTCTTTAGCTTTTCTGGTCCCAAAAACAGTGTTAAAAGGCGACGTACTCCTTGTCGCAACTACTGCTATCGCTATAACGTATTTTTCTTATCAATTGACAGCGTTGTTATTGATGCCGTTATTTGCGTTAGTCTTTGCTACTTATTTCTGGAGAATATACGAGAGAAAGTCCGAGCACTGCTTTCAATTACTAACTTTTATTGTAACCGGGATCGTAATTTACTTTTTGGCTGACCCTTTCTACGAAAGAATTACCGATCGTGTTCGTCAAAGTGGAGAAATTTGGCCTACCGACCATCGATTAGTAACGCTCAGTATTGCTGCCGCACTACCGACTTTACTGTTTACCCGAAGAAAAAATCGGGCCCTGACTATTCGTGTGACGGTGGTGGCGGTCTCTGCATTCGGTCTCGTACGACTTATCGATTTCGCTAGAGCGGAAGATCCTGATATGTACTACCTGATGAAATCACAGTACGCCGCCAATTTTGCAGTGCTTCTACTTTGGCTCATAATTATTGGTGCGTTCCTTTCCGATTTAACTCTTTGGGCAAGACCTCTAACTTCAATACAAGATAAAAACTTGATAATGCAGATAGTAAAATTCAGTTGTCTTATTACTTCGTTGTTGGCAATTAGCATTGCGAGTTTTTCAATTCCCCAAGCAACAAGGCCAATTTCTCTGATAATTCGTGGATGGGATGTTCCTAACCAGGAAGTTGTCGATAGAACTTTTGAGTTGTGGGAAAGGAACGATCGTAACTACATTTACTCACAGTATTTTGGTGGTGAAAATGATCGACTTATGAATTTCTGGTCTCCTTTTCTGTGGGAGATCAACAGATGGAACTGGACTTATGCCGGTGACTCAAATTCGTGGGAAAGTATTTGCTCGGTCTCTGGTAACCACTCTGTTCAAATCTTCTCTCGGAGTGTTGAACTGGGGAAACAAATCACCGAGGAATGCCAAAACAAGAAACTCATAATCAGATTGGGACAATCCAATGATTTCGACTTCAGTTCATAGGTGAGAATGATTCTGCTTGCGATTTCTGCTACTAAATGTCTGAAAGCCAATACCAGCGAATAAGAAAACTATCCAGACAAACTCTGTCCGATGTCGGAATGCCGTTCCAAAGTTTCCCTCTGCAAGACCCCACATAGTTGTTAAGCCAACAAAGAGAAGTCCAGAAAAAGTAAGGTCTATCGTCCATTTTCGGAGAGTCACGGCCCCATAAACGGCAAGGATAAGAACTGGATACCAAATCAGATGCTCTAAATAAGGGAAATAGAGATTTTTACTGCGTGAGAGTTGAGATGGAGTTGGATCAATGAGCATTACTTTCCACCCGCTCGGTAGATATAGAAGATCATCTATGTATGTATCAGCCTGTTTGTTTGGAGCTATCTCGCTAGCATCATTCTTCTGAGACGGATCACCAATTGCAGTATTCGAAGAACTTGAAGTGCTCAAAGAAACTGGTGGTGACACGATTGCTGTCGCAGCGCCATTCGCTCCAGCTTGTCTTTGCACTCCAAGCCCAGTTGAAAGAGTCTTAGCGAAATTGCTGCCAGCCAACCCTCCACCAATTGCCCAGGGCATCACAAGTAAGAGGGAAATTGCAACGCCTGACTTTACCAATCTTGACCCCCCACCTTTTAACAGGACAGAGAGGAAGATGGCTATGCAGAGCACAATCAATGAATGCAGCCGTATTCTTTGAACATAAAGAGTGAGCACCATGAGCGTGACGGCACCAACCAGAATTCCTGAAGGTTTTGTTTGTTTGGACCACCACCGTAATACAAATGAAATCAAGATGAATCCCAAAGCTATGTAACTGTCCTTCAGCAGCAGTGCAGACCAAAGGACTTGTGACGGTAGTGCAGCCAGAACGAGGCCTACTGCAATGGCTGTTCCTCGTGTCACGTAATGCAGTAAAATTCGTGCCGTAAGTGCTGGAACAAGGGATCCAATAAATGCTGAGACAGCCAAAACCGCAGAGGCACTAGATCCTGAAATCTTGTAAGCGTATGAAGCAGGCATCAAGAAACTGAGACTCAGTGACCATAGTCGATGTCCGTAATCACCCCAGTCCGAAGTCTGCTGACTTAGGTGAGTGCGAATGAGATAAAAGTAGTATTTATCGTCACCGAATAAGGTGCCATTGAAACGCAGCGCGACGACAAACACAAGGCACAATCTGACGACCAATGCAAAGAGAAATAGAGACATTAGCGGATGAGTAGTTATCAATTTTTTGATTTTCAACACTTGCATTCGAACCCCAAGATTCAATCTACTTGAGTCTGTCTTGGCACCCCGGACCTTGGTATACAGATTGAAACACGAATTTCAACTCTTACAAAACTTTGTATAGCATGGGAATGTGAAGGTCTTAGTTACAGGAGCAGCTGGTTTCATTGGAAGCAATCTTGTTAAGAAACTTTCCTCCTTTGCTGAAGTGCGTGGAATTGATGACCTGTCAACTGGGTACATCCGAAATATTGAAGGCCTCAAGATTGACTTTGTCGAAGGTTCTATTCTTAACGACTCTCTTCTTGCCAAAGCAATGACCGGGTGCGATGCAGTGGTGCACCTAGCTGCACGCCCCTCGGTACCGCGATCAATCGCCGAACCACAGCGCTCACATGAAGTTAACGCTACAGGGACCCTCAGAGTCTTGGATGCAGCTAGAGATCTCAATGACCCTCTTGTAATAGTTGCATCATCATCATCTGTATACGGGGCCAACCCGGTTCTCCCAAAATCTGAAACTGCTCTCGCTATGCCCATGAGCCCCTACGCGGTCAGCAAACTTGCTTCTGAGCAATACACGCTTGCATGGCAGTACAGCTATGGAATGAGAACTTTACCTTTTCGTTTCTTTAATGTCTTTGGTCCAAACCAAGCACCCGATCATGACTATGCAGCGGTTGTCCCGACGTTTATTGCATCTGCTTTGCGTGATGAGACCCTGAGTATTAATGGAGATGGTTTACAGAGCCGGGACTTTACCTATGTGGGAACTGTGTGTGATGTCATTGCTGAGGCAATTTCGCAGCGCGTATCAAACAGTGGTCCAGTCAACCTAGCTTTTGGCACACGGACTACATTGCTAGAAGTTATTGAAATTCTCGAAAGAATTATTGGGCAATCACTTCAGGTAACTCACCGGGATGACCGGGTGGGCGATGTTCGCCATAGTCAGGCGGATAATTCAGTTTTACAAAAGTTGTTTCCTAGTATTAATCCGGTCTCTCTTGAAGATGGATTACGAGCGACTGTCGAGTGGTTACAGAACTATTTAGGTGTTGAATAGCCAAGAGTCCTTGCCTAGAGAAACTCAACATTGATTGCAGCAGTAAGCCGATGTCGAGAATCGAAGGTATAGGGAACGTTTTCTACAATTCTTGCGTAGTCAATGTCATCATGGTCCGTCAGTATTACTGCCGCATCGTATTTACCTGCAGAAATATCGGAATCCTTCACAAGAGGAACACCTGTTAGCCCGCGCGGCGTGTGTTCCAGAAATGGATCGATTACTTCAAGCACTGCTCCTAATTCCAAAAGTAGTTGTGCCACACGAATAGCAGGTGATTCTCGAGCATCACTACTGTTTTTTTTGTAAGCAAGCCCCACCAAGAGTATTCGTGAGCCCTTTACAGATTTCATTCGTTCATTCAGTCCAAGGACCAAACGACTTACTGTGTAGTCAGGCATATGTTCGTTGACATCGTTAGCTAATTCAACAAAGCGAAATTGCCGTCCAAGACTCTCTTTTACTTTCCAAGATAAATAACTTGGGTCAATGGGCAAACAATGTCCACCTACGCCTGGGCCGGGGGTGAACGCCATGAACCCAAAAGGTTTTGTTGCTGCCGCATCAATTGCATTCCAAATATCAATATCTAACTGATGAGCAAAGACTGATAGCTCGTTAACCAATGCAATATTGACATGCCTAAAGGTGTTCTCTAGAAGCTTGGTGAGCTCAGCTTCTTTGCAGCCCTTTACAGGAACAACTCTTTCAACTAATAAACTGTAAAAGCTACTTACGGCATCCAGGGAGGCCTGGTTGATACCAGAAACCACTTTTGGAGTGTTGACAAAATTCCACACTGGATTTCCTGGGTCGATACGTTCAGGAGAGTATCCGACAAAGAAATCAGTTCCGGCTCTTAACCCACAACCATCTTCCAATATCGGAACCATTAGTTCCTCAGTAGTGCCTGGGTAAGTAGTAGATTCTAAAATGACAATGCAGCCCTTGCGGATAAAAGGGGAGAGATTTTGAGCTGCAGATTTGATGTATGTCAAATCCGGAGCCGTTTCGCGCAGTGGGGTCGGCACAGTAATCACGGCTACATCAAAATCGGCTACATCTTCTTTCGTAGATGTAGGCCTAAATCTGCCAGATTTGAGCGCATCACGTAGGGCGCCATTACTTACGTCCTCTACGAAAGAAACTCCATGTTGAAGTTTCAGTATTCTTGATTCATCATTATCGAGACCGATGACAGAAAATCCAATTTCGATTGCTCGCATAGATATGGGGAGACCAACGTAGCCTTGGCCAACAATTACAATTTTTTTAGAAGATGCATTCACTGACAGCTGCCCTCCAGCTATTACTAATAAGCAATAGGTAACATTCTTCTTTAGACTACACTTCACAATGTGGTACGCAAGCTCATCGCATATGGTGGCATGACAGAGAATCTCAGTGCGCCAGGTGATCGAAGGAGATTTTCTGGGTTTGCCGATCGCAATGGAGTTTTGTTAACCAGTGCTATGTCGGACACCCAACGGACTAGAGCGGCACTTCTAACTCTCGGTTCCGACCTGTCTCGATGGAAAGAAATGAAGAAGACACACGGTGTACTAATTCTTGACATGGTGGACTCATATCTAGATGAGTCCAGATACTCCTTGAAACGATTATTGCGTGGAACTTATAAATCGATCTCCGGTGATTTTCAGAACAAGCGAGTCAATTACATTCGGCTCTTGAATGAGGTAATTACTAACTCCGATGCAGTCGTTTGCGCCTCTGTAGAACAAAAGTTAAAATTGGAAGAATTAAATGCAAATGTACACGCAGTTGTCGATTGCTTTGAGGAACTCTTGCAGCCACTTGAGACTATCCGTGTAGACGTTCGAGATGGGGATATTCTCTGGGAAGGTTTTCCAGAGAACTTAAGACATTTTCGAGTTCTTGGAGATGCTACGGCTGATGTTTGGAATCAAAATAGATTTCAAATTGTAACGAACCCTCTGATGCGTTCGAAATTTCGCACAATGACTTCTACTTCAAAGCATCTCAGGAAAATCGGTCTGGACCACACACTCACACCATGGAGTATTGAAAACTTAAAAAGTGCTTCTGACAGTTCAGTATTTGCCGTAATTCCCATTAGTTCTGAAAATGAATTGGCTTGGAATAAATCTGAGAACAAACTCTTGGGACTGTGGGCACTTGGCGTTCCCGTGTTGGTTTCAGCCACCCCCAGTTATTCTCGCGTAGCAAAAGATGCTGGGTTGGAAGATTGTCTTGTATCAGATGGTGAATGGGCTGAACATCTCACTTCTCTCAGAAATAATCCTCGCCGTAGGCAAGAGTTATCCGAGCGGGGGTCATTCTACGCAAGAAGAAAAGTAAGTGCTCAACAGGTTGATCAGTGCTGGGCTCGAGTCCTGGAATCTGTTGAACTTTGAAAATTGATTTGTCAATTGATGCAAACGATTGAGATAACAAAAGGTCAAATGTACAAAACAATAGATTTCAACAGTCAATTGCGGTAGGTCGAGAATGAAACGTTTATTTGTCAATCAGTCTTCACGCACTGCGATAATGATTCACTCAATAATTGACGCTGAAGAGATACGTCCAGATTTGGTCTTTGTTATCAGCGCTCGAGGAACGCCACAAATGGAGCCTGCTGCCACTGAGAAAGCAATGAGCGAATTGTATTTGTTGGGCGGACGTTTTCGATTCCTTAAGAACTTATCCATAGGAAAAGTTCATCGTGAAATTGAACTCCTCCTTTCTAATGAGCCCTACATCTTGTGTGTAGGTGGATTAGGCCCGAGACTTCACAGGATTCTTGCGACTCATAGACTTTGTTCTGGGATAGAGATAATGGAAGAAGGTCAAGGGAGTCTTTTCTCCCACGGTCTCATTAATTGGCATGTCGGCAAATTGGAGAAGATGATTTGTAGTTCCAGGCTTTTTCCTCGACTTTCGAGGGCACTTAAGAAGGACACATTTACAGAAGCATCAATCAGAGGTTTTTACCATCTTTGTCAAGGTTCATTTTCATACATTCCAAGCAATCAACGGAAGATGATTCCACCCTCAGTATCTCGAAGTGACTACGCCCAATTCGAGGGGCAGGGAATCATTATTGCGATCGATGAAGTCTCGGTTGTGAATTATTCGTTAGTTGTTACACAAGTAAAGTTTGCTCTTTCTGAAGTGATCAAGAGCAGTTCTTTTCATTGGATTGCGATCAGTCAACATCCAAGCACCTCGGAGAAGAATAAGAAGAAATTTCTTGGGGAACTAAAGGTCGATTCCATTGTGGACATCAATGCATTAGGTATTAATCTAGAGGACCTGATTTATAGGACGAAGCCCATTGTGATCTCAGGTGAATCATCAATTTGGCAAATTGCTCAGGAGACAGGATCTGTTTTCATCAATTATCGTCTGGGTCTCAAGGCTTCCTACTCAATGATTAGTTGACTGATAAACACTCCTTATCTGAAATAGGAATCTGGGATCAATCTTTTCTCTATCCGTTGAAGTGGCGCATCGTTTTGAGTTATTACATCAGAGGTGTGAGCGGTGGCGGAGTCAGTAGGTGAGGATACGGTCACATATTTTTGACAGTCTTCAACACATTGGACCAAAAAAGTAAGCAGCTGTGTCGAAAACCAAGAGCGTAGGGCATTTTCGACGGCCGCAGGATCGAGATATTGCAATCGTAAATTGACCCCGTAGGAGCTAACCACTAAGACAAATTAAGCTAAGCGTTTGAATCCTGCCTGAGCTACACCATTTGGAAGCAAGTTCATTAGTTCAACGTCAGAATTGTTAGAAATCTCTTGAAAGACTTTACTCAATCTTTCAAGATAATTATCCAAGATTTTTTCTGTATGTGCTACCGATACGTATATTGCAGAGCTGGCCAGATAACTAGATTTGAGTAGCTCACTAGTTACAAATGTTTTTATAACAGTTGGATCTCTTCCCTCGAAGGTAAATGTACTCAGTGCTGGAACGCCACCAATCTGAATTTTCAGACCGGCTGCCTCAGAAATTTTCGCCCAATTAGAACGAATGGCTGATCCAGTTTTGTGAATGCGGGCGGGGGCGTCCTCATCAGCCATAGCCTTAATCGCGGCTAGAGCTGCAGTCGGTCCAATTCGCTCTGTCCAGAAAGTGCTAGATATAAAAGTGGCTTGGGCGGCTTGCATAACGTTTCTTCTTCCAATGATTGCATTTATGGCGTACCCGTTACCCAATGTCTTTCCAAAGACGGCGACATCAGGTTCAACGCCGTGTGACAAATGAAGCCCTCCTAAGAGTTTTCGAAAACCTGAAGTGCATTCATCAAAGATTAAAACCGCACCGTATTTAGAAGCTAAATCCCGCACTCCGCTAAGGAATCCATCAACTGGTGGAGTCCCGCGCTCAACTTCCATGAATATTACGCCAGTTGCTCCATCCTTAAGTATTGACTCTAAACTTGGCAAATCGTTGTAATCAAACGCTTTGGCGGTTCCTTGCAAAGCCCTTGGAACCCCACGTGGTTCCAGACCTGGAAGTAAATGTCCGTCTAGAGTCGAGTCGTTTGCCAAGTTTGCCGATAAATACCAATCGTGCCAACCGTGGTACCCACAGAATGCAACGCCGTCTTTTCCTGATGCTGCCCTACCAATTCTGACTGCGACGGCGCATGCTTCCCCGCCCGACCTAGTGAATCGGGCCATATCAGCCCATGGGTGAAGGCGACAAAGTTCCTCTGCAAGATAGACCTCTTCTGGGCAATTTAGAGTTGACAGATTTCCACTCCGCACCACATGCTGAACTGCTTCATCTACTTTTGGATGGTTATAACCAAGAATGTTGGTACCTACGCCCATCATTCCAACGTCGATGTACTCCTTGTTATCCAGATCCCAAATAGAACATCCCAGAGTGCGTGAAAAATACGCTGGCCATTCGGTGGGAAGATGCATCTCTGCTCGTTTGGATAACAGCATGCTTCCCCCGGGAATTACATTCCGAGCACGTCTCCACAGTTTTTGTCCGCTTGACATATTTGCACCTTCATTTCTTTTAAGATTTTGGTTCGCACTGAAAATCTCTGGTTTTTCTTCGATTAATCTAAAGAGTTGAATGAGATTGAAATCTGAATCCTTGAAATATTCAAATACAGACTTGATAACCGCAAGGTCGGCTTGTTCGTCTAAAGTTATTCGAATTGAAGATAAATCTTTCGAATTACAAATCTGAGCACTTCGATTATTGACATCCCGACGGATGAAGGGTGTTACATGCTCCCGGTCATATTGATCTGTAGAGTGGTTCCAAGCGCGCGACAGCGCATCAAATGTAAACACCTCGACGTCTAGCCCATCTGGAAATTGCAAATCCGTATTTACATAATCGAGTTGCCTCGATATCAAAAGTGAAATAGCTTGGTCAACAAGCGAGTGATCAATTAGGGGACAGTCACCAGTTATTCTTACAACGATTTCTGCACTCAATAAAGATGCGGCTACATGAAATCTGTCTAGAACATCAGATTCATTTCCTCTCACACACCTGACACCGTTTTGAACTGCAAATAGTTCTAATCTGTCGTTTTGGTGTGAGTCAGGAATGGCTAAAACGATTTCGTCCAATTGGTTAGATTTGCTGAGACGAGTAATAAGGTGTTCTAGAACGGGCACACCCAAGACTGTCTGAAGGACTTTTTCAGGAAAGCGGACAGAACCCAATCGAGCTTGAACTATTGCCACAACTCTTGGTTTGGTTGAAGTATTCAAAGTCCTCCTCTTAGACTGTCCAATTCCTAGGGTCGACTAAGTCTCGAGGAGGTAAATCTAGCATTTCAAGCAGAGAGATGATTTCGTTATTTAGAGGAGGCCTGGATAGCGCCGAGCCTATGGCTTCTAAGTCGTCAATACGATTTACGCCGACTATCAATCCGGAGACATTATTTAGAGAAAGAATCCAGCCCACAGCCAAGTCCAATACTGGAATCTGCAATTGGTTACTAAGTGTGTAGAAGTTGTGCAGATAAGGCTGCAAGCCGCTCGGGATCTTATTAGATATTGGTTCCTGAGTAATCAAGAGACCCTGCAAGAAAATACTTCTGACGAAAACTCTCTTCTTTAATTGGTATGCCAGAGCACGTAATTCTTCATCAAATTGGCGGTCAAATACGTTGAGTGGAATTTGTATTACATCGATAGAAGGGTGTTCTAGAGCTGCGAAATATTCATCTTTCATATAAATCGATGCTCCAAGTGCCTTTGCTCTAGAACCGAGAGCATTCTTGATATGTCGCGTCTGTGACAAATGAGAAGTTAGTGCAGCCTTAGAGTCATGAAAGTAGACAATTTCAACTGAGTCTTGACCGAGTTTTTTCAGGGACAGCTCAAGTGAAGATAGTGGGTCTAATTCCGGAAGGAATTTCGTATGTATGGCCAGATTAGTTGACGAAGACCCGATGATGTGCTCGGCATTTCCATAACCTGGCGCAGTATCAATTGCTGTAAACCCTAGGGATTCTGCTTTTAATAGGAGTTCTACCGCAGCCGAGTGTGAGAGAGCCGTTTCGCGACGGGTTATTGCGCCATATTCCCTTGTTAGTTGAGCTGTGCCGATTACAATTTCCAGATTTTTACCTAACAGAACTTGATAGACATTCTTAGTGTGGCTAAGAAATCAAATCGGACCAAGTGATTGGCGCTCCGACTTCTAAATCCTTATTTGCCCTAGCACCCAGAATTAGATCTAATTGGATAGGTTCTAAACCCCCAGCTGGCCTTATTGACCTAACGTTGTCAAAAGTAATACTCTCACCCATCAGGATATGTTGAGTCGCGCGAAGCGACCGCCGGTACTTCAGGCTTGCTACTTCTCGACCAACGGGTCCAAACGCTACAGATCCTGTAGCCAGGTAGGACTCCTTTATTGCATTTACAAGTTCAGATAGTTCTGATGGTTCGATTGAAAACTCTGCATCAGGACCACCATCCGCCCTACTTAAAGTAACGTGCTTTTCAACGATAACTGCTCCCAACGCGACGGCAGCAATTGCAGCGGTATTGGTCTGAGTGTGATCAGACAAGCCAATTGGAATTTTCCAAATATCATTCATGACTTGAATCGATGAAAGATTCATTTCCTCTGGTAGAGCTGGATAACCTGAATTGCACCTTAACAAAGCAATATCTTTGGCACCGCTATCACGTGCGGTTGACACCGCAGCATCAATCTCTGCAATTGACGCCATGCCGGTCGACATAATCATTGGCTTGCCTTTAGATGCTACGTAGCTAATTAATGGCAGGTCCACGAGCTCACAAGAAGCAATTTTGTATGCAGGTATATCAAATCGTTCAAGGAAATCAACCGCGGTGAAGTCAAACGGTGTGGAGAGCCAGGCTAGCCCACTGAGTTCACATTGTTCTACTAGATCTTCTGTCCACTCCCATGGCATTGCTGCCTCAGAGTAGAGGTCGGAAAGTTGCCTTCCATCCCAAAGAGTTCCCCCGGATACCTTAAAGTCAGGATGATTTGATTTTACCGTGATTGTTTCTGGCGTAAAATGTTGGAACTTAATTGCATCTGCTCCAGCCTCTCCCGCCAAAGCAATTATTTTTTTTGCTCGATCCTTGTCTTGATTATGATTTGCTGAAAGTTCTGCAATCACAAAGGGTGCCCGTTTTGTTTCAAAAATACTTTGAAAAATACTCATAAAAATTCCTTAACCCAAATATTCATCCAAGTCAATACGTAAACGATGCAGTATTGAACGACCATCAAATACTTGTAAGGAGTAAGAGTTGACGTGAACAAATCCCAACCTAGCATAGAGATCCCAGGCTTTCTTGTTGTCGTCTCGAACCTCTAACTCCAGTTCTTTTACGCCTATCGAGCTTAATATTTGCATCGCCAACGTTATGGCCGAGGAACCAAACTTCTTTCCTTGAAACTGGGGAGAGATTGCGATACCTAGTTGTGGAGGGCTAGTTGGGTGATTCCAGTCGAAAATTTGTATAAAACCTATTGCGGTCCCATTGTCTGCTCGCTCAATAATTCCAAAGAGCCTGGAAGTATCAGAATCAGCCCTTTCGATCCAATCCTGAGCTTCAATATCTGAACTGTTAAATGCACGTGATGCAAGAGAGGATTGAATTTCTAAATTGGTTCTCAACGTAATCAGAAGAGCATGGTCAGAATCTCGTTTCTCTCTAATCCTTACGAGCGATGATTCCCCTTGAAACCTATGCTCTTTCATTTCAGGTAAGTCCAGGTGATTGTTCCGTCGATCAGATTGGGTAGACCGTCCCAGCCGACATTCGCTAAGGCATCCAAAAAGCCTAGTCGTGGCACAAATGAGCTAGAGCAAAACTGAGGGTAGGCGATTGGAGCGTGGTCTTGAAAAAGTACATTCAAATCTTCCCATCCTCCATCGGTCTTCATATATTCCTTGGAACTTTCCGGGGAGATGTAAATATCTCCTCCCACTTCTGAAAGTAGTTCTCGTAATCTTTCGGATCTCTCCAACCTTGGCACGGCTAAATCCGATGATCTAACGATTTCTGAAGGTATTGAAAGGTAATTTCTTACGAGACTTAAAAGTGTGATTTCTAGGTCAGCAATGTTCTTGTAATCTCTCGAGAACCATTCTTTAATCAGGTCGAATGCTTGTCCACCGAAGGGAGCTTGGTTGTAGAACTGACTTGTGATCTGAACGAGACGATTTCTCCAATGAGCGTCTGGATGTTCCTGACATTCTAAGAAAGTAGAACCAACAGAATGTTGGTGATTAAGGTTCAAAGAAATCCATCCAGTCAATTCTTTATTCACGAACAATTTATTGCGAGTACTCCAACTCTGCCGTACAAGCTGATAATCATCGAGTACTATGAAAATTTCCGACTTCTTAAGCAGCTCTAGATAACCAAGCCATGGAATCAGATGCGGCTGCATCATCGCGACCGAAGTCATGAAAGTAATTCCATTACATGATTCCGCACATTAGTAATGCCATACGTTATGTTCATGCTCCGGGCTCTTTCATTTGCCAATTTGTGTAGGTCCACATGCGAATAGAACTGTCGAAATATCACCATTGCAGAATCAATTGAGTACAAACTAAGTGGTCCAAGATATTTAGCAACTCCATTTCTTGAGTATTCGAGTGCAACTTTTTCCTGAATACTCCCGATTGAAAACAATGCTAATGGAATACCCATTGCGAGAGCTTCGAGGCTAGATACCCCACATCCAGTAATTGCAACTCTGGCTCTTCTGTATGCATCGGCTATTTCACTAGGTTTAACGTCGACTAATTGTGACACGCCATGGGTGGTTTTTAACTGCGGAATCAACTGTGGAGTAACGATCGTAACGTGTTCAGAAATACTAAGCACGTTCATTGCAAGGGACAGCAACATCTCATTATCTACCGTTGAACCGACACAGATAACTGTTCCGCTGTGCGTCTCCAGTTGATTCCATGGCTTGTCACAAAAAGAATCATTGAGCAAGGCGTTTGCAGGCCCTAGCAGATAATACTTTGCCTTTGTGATTCGATAATCTATGGTTTCACAATGAGGTCCGGGACATATAAACATATCAACGTCAATGTTCATTGTTTCATCGCCTATAACTATTACAACACAGCCCATTGCTTTGAGAGTAAAGGCTAGCTTTTCTGTAGCCACTCGTGATTGAAAATCAATTACCGCAATTTTCGGAATCAGTCCTGTAGCGAGATAATTAGTTGTTAAGTCCTCAATTTCCGATGACTCTACGACGTGAAAAACTGTTGACATGGCATCGGCCAGTGCCTCTGATAACGCCCTACTCCGAGAGAGATGACCAAGTCCGCTCTCTTTTCCTGAACAGTAGAAATAGATTTCGTTCATTACATAGGTTTTGCTTGTGCAAGAACTATTATTTCTCTTCCGATTCCAAGATTAGCCAGTTGGGAATAGAGACGGCGTCTAAATTCAGTTTGTCCCACGGCCTCTAGAGACTGTTCAAATTGAACACGTTTTCTGTGGCAAGTCTTACCGACAACTTGGTCCCCAACATACACTTCTCCCATAAGCAAAAACATTTCTAACGGGAAAGTTGAAGTTACTGAGAGGACGTTGTATCCCGCAAGATCAAGAACATGACTGAGTGATTCAACGCTAAAATAATTGATGTGACGAGGCGGGGCAACCCACCAAGAATTCAGGTTATGAATTTCGTTTGCAGCCAACTGAAGAATATTAAAGTCATTAGGAACTCGAATCAAAATTCGACCCTCGTCAACCAGCCATCCGGCACGTAAGTCGATTAACGTTTTCAAAGGATTTCTCAAATGTTCAAGGACATTTAACATGGTGACTATGTCAATTTTGCCTCCAGGAGATAACTGCAATTCTTCGATGCCTACTTGAAAAGCATTTAAACCTTTCTCTCTTGTGAAAGTGACGCCTTCTTCTACTGGCTCAACTCCGAAACTGCTTACCCCGTTGTCACGAAGAAAATCCAACCAGTGTCCAAATCCGGAACCAATGTCAGCAATCAATTTGCCCTTCAAGCCATCTTGTGAAACATCATCTACTAGTATTTGGAATAAATCTTGGAAAGCCCGTTTGTGGTATTCGGCTTCGCTTTCAAGGTTTTCAACTGATGAGTCATTCACATAAGTGGTATTCGCACGGTCATAAAACTCAGAAGCGTAGTATTCATCAACTTCAGCTTTTGTAGGGATTGGGTCTAGCCGAAGGTATTTCCCTTTGTCGTCTTCTTTTATATTCATTGATTTTTCCTACCTAATTTCTCAAGTCTGCACCATTAAATCTAAATCCGCAGATGGTTGAGAAGAATATACATTTCGGGAATAAAGTCGTCTGGTACTCGATCGTAAGTTAAAAAACAAGAAGCATCGGCGATATTCCAGGAGAATAGTCCAGTTAACAAAAGCACTAAAAGACGAGCGTCACACCCTATGACCAATCTATTGGATGGCGAAATTGGCAAATTGTCTGCAATCAGGTAGGGGGGCGATAACTGAATAGAAAAAATCTTGGTGGGTTCATCATGGGTATGGATTTGAAGGTTCCATTCGATGTAAGTCTTATTCTCCTCAAGAAACTTCTTGAGTCTAGAACTTGCAAGCTTGAGCAACTTATCGATATTGACGGAGGGCGTGAGTTCAAGCTGCTCAAATTGGTAAGGGGTTGACCGTTGAATCTCTAAATCGATGAAGGCGTTTCTCTCAACTTCATTTTCGTAGAAACCTATCGCTTCTGATAAGGATGGGCGAATTGCACTTTCGAGATCAAAACTCTCACCTGGGGAAATTAGGACAGGTGAAAATTTGTCTTCATTTTTAGCATGTTTCTCTAAATATCGGTAAGAATCAGCATGACTTTTGGGCCATGCCATAAAGCGATTTAGACTTGCATTCCCTCCCCCAAGTACGTGACTTCCGGCTGCCCACAAGAAACGATCTGGGTTAATAGCTCTAAGTGAATCTATTGATGATTGAAAATAAAAATCAATAATCTCAGCAGAACGCCTGTCCTTATTTTGTTCAGTGAGGCTGCGATAACTTGCAGGATATCCACTACCTCCTGAACTGGGCAGTATTGCTAACTGGATGTTCATTCCTCGCAAATACTCATAAATTTCAGGATGAGGGAGATTGTCGTTAGCAAAAAGTAAGGCTTTGTTTTCGTAGTGGATAATGAGCGAAGAGTCAATCAGATAATTCAACGCATGCTTAGGGTCAGCCTCGAGAATTTCTATCTCGATACCACCTTTAATTGGTATTCGACTTCTGATTGGGACTTCTAAAACAGATTCAAACCCCAATTTGTGAAACTTTAGGAAATTGCCCACGTAAGAGGGCGTCTTTTTCATCAGAATAACTGTCGCATTTCGATCAAGATGCCTAATTGTTTCTAGATCACAGTGATCTTGATGTATGTGCGAAATAAAGATGTAGTCCAAGCGCCCTATTTGGTCAACTGGAATGACTGACTCTGGAAACTGAACCCAAGCACCACCGTATATACGACTTCCAATCCATGGATCAGTCAAAATTCGAACACCATTGTGTTCGAATAGAAAAGTTGAATCAGCAATTAGTGTTACTTGCATATCATGCCTAGGTTAATATCTCCAATTTATCCTCCGTGTACAGCTTAACCCAACCTACTTGTGAGATTGATTTAACTTGGTTGAAACAATCGTTAATCAGTTAGAGATTTGAGAGTTTCAATGACAAAGTCTTGGTCCTTATCTGTCAATCTTGTATGTATCGGCAAACTTATGATGCGTTCATAGACGCTTTCACAGACGGGTAAGTCCGCTGCCCCTTGGCTGATGTCGTGGCTGATAGGGTGATGATGGACAGGAACATAGTGAACCTGTACACCGATTTCTGCATCACGCATGCCATCAAAAACTTCACGTCGGTTCTCAACAAGCACTGGGAAAAGGTGGTAGCCATGCCGGAATCCCTGAGGGGCAGATGGCGGGAGACCGACCGAGGAGTTTGCCAAGAGCTCTCTGTATCGCTCGGCAATGTCATTGCGTCGAGTCATGAACTTTTCTAGTTTGTTCATCTGGCTTGCGCCTAATGTGGCTTGAATATCTGTCATTCGATAGTGGTAACCGAGTTCAGCAATCTCGTAAAACCACGCACCCTGGTCCGGTTTACGAACTATCCCGTGCGTACGAAATAGACGAAGACGTTCAGCAAGGGCAGGATCGTTCGTGGTGACCATGCCGCCTTCGGCAGTTGTGATTGGTTTCACCGGGTGAAAGGAAAAACAGCACATATCACTATGCGCGCAATTTCCAACTGGACCATCGGGGGTCAATGCACCGAGGGCGTGCGCAGCATCTTCAATGATTATTGGTCTACTATTTTTGGTTCCTGACAAATCAACAGGGAGACCTGCGTAATGAACAGGGATGACAGCTCGTATGTTCTCTGGCACAGCAGACATATCAATATTCCAGGTGTCTTTGCGAATATCTACCAACATTGGCTGCGCACCGACATAGCGAGCAGCATTGGCACTAGCCATAAATGTAAGTGGAGAAGTTGCAACAAGGTCACCAGGTCCCAGACCTGCCGCTGCGGCTGCACCATGTAATGCTGAAGTTCCCGAAGAATATGCAATGGCAAATTTTGCACCGACATACTGTGCAACAGCCTCTTCGAATCTCTCAATCGACGGACCTTGGGTCAACCAATCTCCACGAAGTACATCAACAACAGATGCAATGTCATCTTCATCAACGCTTTGACGTCCGTAAGGGATCATGTTGGGGTGTTAGCCAACTCGCGGATCTGATCCACGCTGAGCCACTGGTCGTTGGTGTCTGAGCAGTAGCTAAATCCATTTGGTACAAGTTTTCCTGAAGTGAAGACAGGGGACTCTAACCAGCTCTCAAGCATGGGCCCGATGACGTAGTGATCATCAAAGACATAGGTCCTTCGCGCGTCATTCTCTGAAATCATCTCCTCGTGCAGTTTTTCGCCTGGGCGTATCCCGACAATTTCTAGTGTTGCATTAGGAGCAATTGCTTTAGCTAAATCCAGAAGTGTTGCAGATGGAATACGGGGAACGAAGATCTCTCCACCAAACATGCGGTCGAATGCATCCACAACGAATTGAATAGCCTGTGGAAGAGTGATCCAAAATCGAGTCATACGGTCATCGGTAATAGGAATCTTGCCCGTGGCAGCTAGACGTTGAAATACGGGAAGCACTGAACCTCTGCTACCCATAACATTTCCGTAACGCACGACAGCGAACCGCGTGGCTGAATGGCCGGCGTAATTGTTTCCTGCAACAAATAATTTATCCGAGCACAATTTTGAAGCACCGTAAAGATTGATTGGGCTAGAGGCTTTGTCGGTAGAAAGCGCAACTACGCGCTCAACCCCAGCGTCGATGGCAGCATTGATGACATTCTCGGCACCCATGACGTTTGTTGCGATGCATTCAAATGGATTGTATTCAGCCGTATCTACTTGCTTCATTGCTGCAGCGTGAATAACTACGTCCACGCCACTAAAGGCACGATCCAAGCGGCCACGATCTCGGACATCTCCAATGAACCAGCGCATGCGGGGATCATCATTTAGTTGGTTCCTAAATTCATACTGCTTGAGTTCATCTCGAGATAAAACAGCGATGCGACTCGGTTCCAAATTGTCAAGGGCGTATTTGATAAATGACTTTCCAAATGAACCAGTGCCACCAGTGATAAGAATTGATTTTCCGCGTAAATAAGTCATATTGGCTCCTGTAGTTACTTTACACCTGCGAGCCGTAACGCTTCTTTGTAAAAGTCGTTGTCTGCGGCTAATTCGGTTGGGGTGGCGAACGCTTTGAGTCGGCCCTCTTGAATGACCATGAGGCGACTACAAACGTCAAGGGTGGAGAGCCTATGCGCGATGACCACAACTGTGACTTGTCCATTTAGTTCTGCGATTGTGTCTCGGATTACTGATTCAGACTTCATATCAAGTGCTGAGGTTGGTTCGTCCAGAATCAACATCTCGGGATTTCCAACAAGGGCTCGGGCAATAGATAGGCGCTGGCGTTGTCCGCCTGAGAGTTGTTGAGCTCGCTCACCAAGATTTGTATTGAAACCTTGTGGAAGTTTCTGAATATCGTCTAGTACATATGCTGAACGTGCAGCTTCGACCATCTGCTGTTCCGAGATTCCAGGTCGATAGAAGGCGATATTTTCAGCAACGGTTCCGGTAATGAGAGTTGCATCCTGTGGAACAAAAGCGACTTTGGAAGCCCACGACGATCTGTCAATGACAGTTAGGTCTATTCCATCTACAGTTATTGAGCCACTTGTTGGATTACGAATTCCTAGAAGCAATTGAACAAGGGTTGACTTGCCGCTTCCTGACGGCCCAATTATGCCGTAGGAATTTCCTGCCAATAATTGGCAGGAAACATCTTGCACAACTGTTCGGTCTGGAACATAAGAGAAGCTGACGTTTGAGAACTCGATTAAGCCGATATGACTAATTGTTTGTTCCCCACTAGTTGCTCGGTTTGTTTCAAATTCTTCAACCGTGCTTTCTATTCGATTAAGAAATGGGAATATCTGTGCAAGGTAAACAGAACCCTGTTGTAGGGATTGCCCATAAGCAAGAGTTCGAAGCATGACCAACATGACCGCTCCCGACGATTGCATTTTGTCAGTTCCGAGTGAGGCGACGATGACTAGGGCGCCTATAACCGCCCCATATGCGAGGCTGATATAGATGGGGCTTACTGAGTAAGCAATTAGACCTACGTGACGTTGTGCGATGGCGTCAGTTGTGATGAGTTCATCTAGAAATTCCTCAGACTGTTTTTGCACTCCAAACGCTTGAATCTCGAGGCCAAGAGTGCCGACTTGTGCAACACCATTTGAAAAAGCAACTTGGGGATCAATTGAATCATTTGATCGACGGTTAACTCGACCACGTAACGGCCGAAGGATTGTCCCGAGCAAAACTAGAACAAGCAGTACAACCAACGTTGCCGGTGGATCGACAGCGACTGCAACTCCCAACATTGCAATAAGAGTTAGTGCTGCACCGAGCGAATTTGCCAATTGTGTGATGAGTACTGAACCTTGGTTAGGAAATGTCACAACCAATTGCTGCAGAATTCCTGCCGGTTGGGATTGTTGGATTGCCCAAGATGAACGCAGGAATGAGTGCGATAGACGAGTTCTCAGTCCTACAGAAATACGGTACGTCAGCCCCATCGACACCCTGACACCAAGAAGAGCTGAGATGAGTCGGACTATCAACATGAACGCGCTAAGCCCAAGAGCTTGATTCACTGAAACTGTGGAGCCATTGAAAAAGCCGACAGTGGAGTCACCCTCGGCTACCGCGAGGCCGACGCGCGCAACTAGAACCAGGAAAGCCGCTTCCATTACGCCGCTAATGAAGTAGAAGAGTGATAACGATGCGACGTGCGGCCGGACATCGGAAGTCAGTCGCTTGAGGCCGGCTAGTCGTTCTCGAAAACTATTGGCCTCGTATTGTTGTGCGTGAATCTCATCATTTTGTTCAAGGACCGGGTCAGATGACATTGCGACAAAGTCTAAAGGGCATAGGTCAACGGGGATGCTCTTGATAGTTGCCATAATGATTAGGTCATGTGTGGACTAACCGGGGTATTTGACCCAAATCAACAACTGGGGGCGGATTCACTTCGCAACATGGTGGGGGAGATGACTTCTGCAATTGTTCATCGGGGCCCTGATGATGTTGGTCTTTGGGTGGACTCGCAAGCCCGCGTTACTTTTGGCCATCGGCGTTTGTCGATTATTGACCTTTCAGAGGCGGGACAACAGCCGATGGTCTCTGCCAATGGTCGCTGGGTTATTGCCTATAACGGCGAGATGTATAACACATCAGCGATTCGCGAGTTGCTTGGAGAAATGAAATATCGGGGCCACAGTGATACCGAAGTCTTGGTGGAAGCCTTTGCCCGATGGGGTGTTGAGGCAACTATTTCACGTATCAACGCCATGTTTGCTTTTGCTGCCTGGGATACACAGGAAAATGAGTTGTGGCTTGCTCGCGACCGATTTGGTGAAAAGCCGCTGTACTACGGATGGCACGGAAATGTTCTCCTTTTTGGGTCTGAATTGAAGGCTTTGGCTGCTGTGGAGGGGTTTTCACCAGACATTGATCGGCAGGCCTTGGGAATGCTGGTTCGGAAGACTTCGATACCGGCGCCGAGCACTCTATATAGAGGTATAAAGAAACTTACTCCAGGGTCATTTTTGAGGATTCGTGGAGGGCAGGACCGGCCAGAACCGGTGAGATATTGGGATCCGGCGTCTGTGGCCTCAAACACTTCGGTGAATACACCTCGCGGCGAAGAAGTGGTCGACGAGCTGGAAGAACTGCTGACATCAGTAGTGAAATCACGCATGGAGTCAGATGTTCCGCTTGGAGCATTCTTGTCCGGGGGAGTGGATTCTTCGACAGTGGTGGCGTTGATGCAGAAATCGTCAAGTCAACAAGTGAAGACCTTCACGATTGGTTTCAGTGAAGCCGGGTACGACGAATCGCCACATGCAAAGGCTGTGGCTCAACATCTGCAAACAGATCACACAGAGCTGAAGTTGACAGCAAGTGATGCGTTGGCTGTGATTCCTAAATTGCCAAGAATTTATGACGAGCCGTTTGCAGACTCATCACAGATTCCGACGTATTTGGTGAGTGCCTTAGCAAGAGAGCATGTGACCGTCGCATTATCTGGTGATGGTGGCGATGAATTGTTTGGTGGCTATGACAGGTATCGCGTATTTGATCGTCTTCAGAAATACAAAGGAAAAGTTCCGGGTGGGCTGCTGAAGTTGAGTGGTAGAACTCTCAGTTCTCTTTCCGTTGAAACATGGAACAAAATAGGACAGAGCCCGTTTGCAGCTGTCGCTCCGAAGTCAGTTCGTATACGTACAGGTGAACGTGTTCTCAAATTGTCGAAACTCTTGCAGTCACGCGGGGATGGAGATTTATATGAACAACTATTGTGGGTGAATTCTGACCCGGCGTCACTAGTTATTGGTTATACAGAGTCTGTTGACCATGCTGGCGTTTTATCAGGTCGTTCAAGTTTTGAAGATGCAATGATGATGGACACTTACAGCTATTTACCTGATGACATTTTGGTAAAAGTTGATCGAGCATCCATGGCGGTCAGTTTGGAAGTACGTGTTCCATTGTTAGATCCAGAAGTATTTTCTTTTGCATGGGGATTACATCCTGATGACCGTGTGAAAAACGGGATTGGTAAATGGCCCCTACGCCAGTTGTTGAATCGGTATGTACCCGCAGAGATAGTTGAGAGACCCAAAATGGGATTTGGAGTGCCAATCAACAAGTGGTTACGCAGTGAACTGCGTGGGTGGGCATCTGAGTTATTGGATGCCCAATTACTCAGGGAACAAGGGTATTTCTACGCAGAACCGATCATTCAAATGTGGGATGAGCATGTCTCAGGGAAAGCAGATAGATCTGCAGAGTTATGGCCGATCTTAATGTTTCAAGCGTGGTTGCAAGAGTGGCATCCGCAATGAAAAGGAGTCGAGATATTTCACAACCCATTCGAGTGTTACGAGTGATTGCGCGTATGAATGTTGGTGGGCCTGCGTGGCAGGTAAGTGTGCTGACGCGTGGTTTAGAGAATGCGGAATTTACAAGTCAGTTGGTCTGTGGTGAAATCAGTGACGGCGAAGCAGATTTCTTAGCACTGCGAGATTCCGAACTACCAGTAACTCGAATTCGTACATTGGGTAGAAGCTTGAATGCATTTGACGATGTTCGAGCCTTCTGGCAGTTACTCCACATTATTCGAAAGACAAAACCGCACATTGTTCACACGCATACCGCTAAAGCTGGAGTGTTGGGTCGTATCGCGGCAATTCTTACCCGGGTTCCGGTGCGGGTACATACCTTTCATGGTCATGTTCTACATGGTTATTTTTCACCGTTAGTCACGCGAGTTTTTATTCAGATTGAACGTGTTTTGGGCAGGTTCACTCACGGAATAGTTTCCGTTGGTTCGCAAGTGCGTGATGATTTGCTTGCGGTTGGGATTGGTTCACCTAACAAGTTCACGGTTATTGCCCCAGGTGTTGCAAGTAGTGAGCCGGTTAGCAAAGACAGTGCCCGTGAATCTTTAGGGTTGCTTCCTGATGCTCACGTTGCATTGTTCATAGGGCGCCTGACTCAAATCAAAAGGCCAGATCGATTGTTGGAAGCTTTTTCCCTTGTGTTGGAGAAAGATCCCAGTGCTGTCTTGCTGATGGCCGGCGAAGGTGAACTATTCGAAGACACCAAGGTGTTAGGTACTCACTTAGGTAATTCCATTCGTTTCCTCGGGTGGAGATCTGATCTGGCCGTGTTGTTTGCAGCCGCTGATGTTGCGGTACTGAGTTCAGACAATGAAGGGATGCCAGTAACTCTGATTGAGGCATCTATGGCTGGAGTGCCGTGTGTGACTACTGATGTGGGCAGTGCTCGTGAAGTTGTGCTGGACCAAGAGACTGGGTTTGTTGTGCCGGCTGATTCTGTTGCCATTGCTCAGGCACTGGTTACTTTGTTCGCAAATGAACAGTTGCGCAAAGAAATGGGGGCCTCGGCAGCCCGCCACACAATGGCAAATTTCAGCAGTACTCGACTGGTTAAAGACCACGTAGATCTGTACAGGCGACTCATCGGCCAGTAAATGTCCTTCACCGATTAGGGTGGAGCGAATGAAAGCACTAATTACAGGCGGCGCGGGCTTTATTGGCTCCCACCTAGCGGATCATTTATTGGCCAGAGGTGACCAGGTCATCCTTCTTGACGATCTCTCTACTGGACGCCATGAGAACATCGAGCACCTCCTCACCAGAACTGACTGTGAGTTTGTCCTCGGTTCAATTTTGAACGCAGATTTGGTCGACAGCCTCATGTCACGAGTTGACATCGTCTTCCACTTGGCCGCCGCTGTTGGAGTGAAGCTAATTGTTGAACAACCGCTTCAGAGCCTCACTACCAATATTCGTGGTAGCGAGATTGTGATTGAGAAGGCCCACAAACACGGAACACGTGTTGTTGTGACTTCAACCTCTGAGATTTACGGAAAGAACACGTCTGACCGCTTAAGCGAAGAAGATGATCGAATTCTCGGATCGCCGCTGAAAAGCCGTTGGTCATACAGCGAAGCAAAAGCGATTGAAGAAATTCTCGCGTATACCTATTGGCGTGAAAAAGGTTTAGAGACCGTCATTGTGCGCCTCTTCAATACTGTTGGTCCACGCCAGACCGGAAGTTACGGAATGGTAATTCCACGATTTGTCGGGCAAGCAGTTCGTAATGAACCGATCACTGTGTACGGATCAGGTAACCAGACGCGCTGTTTCTGCTATGTCGGGGACGTCGTAAACGGAATAGTTGCTTTGTCTGAAAATCCAGAAGCATTTGGAAAAGTGTTCAACCTTGGCGGTGTCGAAGAGATCTCTATGCTTGATCTTGCCGAGCGAATCATTGCGATTTCAGGATCGCAGTCCTCAATTGAAATGGTGCCGTATAGCGTTGCGTACGAAGAAGGTTTTGAAGATATGGAACGTCGTGTGCCAGATACAACTCGTGCGTTGAATGCAGTCGGATTCAAGCCAACAGCAACTTTGGATGAAATCATCACGATGGTGGTTCATGAGGCACGGGGTTAAGCCACAGTGACAGGTGCTTGGTGGCAATACGCACTTATTTTTAGTGGGGCAGTTTT